>NZ_FTNV01000006.1 GCF_900156535.1 Roseovarius nanhaiticus
CGAAGCACTCGAGGCATGGAAAATCGCGGCCAATGTCGCTTGATGTGAGATCGGCACGCCAACCTGAAGACTGGCTGAGTTAATGTGACAACACCCCTTTTGCTGTAAATCTGGCCTATGCCTGCAGCCTGCTGCCCTCGATCGCCGAGGTGTGCCGCCGCATCGGCATCAATCGCCAGCAATTCAACAAGTATCTGGCCGGGGCGGTGCGCCCGTCGCGGCACAATATGCGGCGGATCTGCGACTTTTTCGGTGTGACCGAATCCGAGCTGCTGATGGAGCCTGCGCGCTTTGCCGGCCTCGTGTCGCTGCGCAAGCCCGCAGGCCGGGGCGCGGCGCCGCAATATCTGGACGCGGTCGAAAATCTGCACCGCCTTTCGGGCGAGATGGGCCAGTATGTGGGCTGGTATTTCCGCTACTTCTACACGTTCGGCTATCCGGGCCATATCACCCGTTCGCTGGCTGTCATCACCGAAAAGGACGGGCGACACCTGTGGAAGAATATCGAGACGGGCACAGATCCCGACAAGGCGCAATCGCGCTTCGTCGGCAAATACGAGGGGCTGGCCTTTCATCTGGGACACCGCATCCACATCATCGAATATGACGTGCTGGCGGCCAGCTCGATCACGCAACTGATGCTCTACCCGTCCTATACGCCGCGCCCTGGCCATCTGCGCGGGGTGCAGACGGGCGGTTCGATGCGGCGGGGCCGCAAGCCCGCGGCCTCGGCCGTGGTGCTGGAATTTCTGGGCGAGCGCATCGACATTCGTCGCGCCTTGGCCCGCTGCGGCCTGTTCGAGCCCGATGAGGTCGACGACTGGATCAAGCGGCTGATCGAGAACAGGATCGACGCGGGCGAATGGGTGTTTGAGATCGACGAGATCTGACGGCGCCGCCCATCCGCCGCCAATCCCCGGTGGAACCGGGATCCCCCCGGCGGGTTGTAGCCCCATGCGGCAGCAACGCCATGCGCGGGAGCAACCTCAATGATGAAGACCACCCTGACGATCAACGGCACCTCACATGATCTGGAGGCGGACGCGCGTACCACGCTGCTCGATGCGCTGCGCAACCATCTGGATCTGACCGGGTCCAAGAAGGGCTGCGACCACGGGCAATGCGGTGCCTGCACGGTCATCGTCAACGGGCGGCGCATCAACAGCTGTCTCACGCTGGCCTGCATGCATGACGGGGACGAGATCACCACAATCGAAGGGATCGGAACACCGGGCAGCATGGCCGCGCTGCAGGATGCCTTTGTGCGGCATGACGCCTATCAATGCGGCTATTGCACGCCCGGCCAGATCTGCTCGGCCACGGCGATGCTGGAAGAGCTCCGCGAGGGCTGGCCCAGCAATGTATCCGACAGCCTCGATGCAGAGGTGCGGCTGACCGCGCAGGAAATTTCCGAGCGGATGAGCGGCAATCTCTGCCGCTGCGCCGCCTATCCCAACATCGTCGCCGCCATTGCCGAGATCGCGGAGGACAAGACATGAGGCCCTTCGACTACGAGCGCGCCACCGATACCCAAGGCGCGGCCCGCGCCGCAGAGGACGGCGCCACGATCATCGCGGGCGGCACGAACCTGCTGGACCTCATGAAGCTGGAAGTCATGGCGCCGGAGCGCCTGATCGACATCACCCGGCTCGACCTGAAGCGGATCGACGAGACGCCGGAGGGCGGTTTGCGCATCGGCGCGCTGGTCACCAACAGCGATCTGGCCGCGCATCCCGCCGTGCGGCGCGATCATCGCGTATTGTCGCGCGCCCTACTGGCCGGGGCATCGGGGCAGCTGCGCAACAAGGCGACGACGGGCGGCAACCTGTGCCAACGCACCCGCTGCTATTATTTCTACGACACCGACATGCCCTGCAACAAGCGTCAGCCCGGCTCTGGTTGCCAGGCGATTGGCGGCGCCACGCGCCTGCACGCAATCCTTGGCGCCAGCCCGCAGTGCATCGCCACCCATCCCAGCGATATGGCCGTCGCGCTACGCGCGCTCGGTGCCGAAATCGAAATCGAGGATACCGGGGGCGAAACCCGCCGCCTGCCCCTGCAAGAGTTCTACCGCCTGCCCGGTGACGCGCCCCAGCATGATAACACGCTTGCGCCCGGCGATCTGATCACAGCCGTGATCCTGCCCGCGCCGGTGCCCGGGGCGCGGCACGTCTATCGCAAGGTGCGCGACCGCGCGTCCTATGCATTCGCGCTGGTGTCGGTCGCTGCCGTGGCGCGCATGGACGAGGGCCGGATCGGGCATATCGCGCTGGCCTTCGGAGGGGTGGCGCATATGCCTTGGCGCGATGGCGCGGTCGAGGATTTGCTGGCAGGAGAGACGCCTTCCGATGCGCTTTTTGCCGAGGCGGCGGATTTGCTGCTGAAGGAGGCTCAAGGCCATGGTGGCAATGATTTCAAGATCCCGCTCACCCGCAGAACGCTGAAGGCGGTGCTGCGCGAGGTCTGCAGCGCGGAGGACGCGGCATGAACAAGACGGTCACGATGGACGCACCCGCAACCGAGCGGCGCCTGGATGACATGGTGCAAGGGCTGGTGGGCAAGCCGCTGGACCGGCCCGATGGTCCCCGCAAGGTGACCGGAACCGCGACCTATGCGCATGAATGGAATTTGGCCGGGCGCGCCTATGGCGTCTTTGTTCCCGCGCCCTTTGCCCGCGGTACGATCACCTCGCTGGATACTGAGGCGGTCGAGGCGATGGACGGCGTCTTGCGCGTCATCACTGATGCACGATTCCTGCGCAATCCGGCGCAGGGCACCGCGAATGAGGCGCCCATCCAAGGCTGGGATGATGTGCATTACATGGGCCAGCCCGTCGCGTTGGTCGTCGCCGAAAGTTTTGAAGCGGCGCGGCATGGCGCGCAAAACCTGTCGATGACATGGGAGGCGCGCGACGCGACTTTGGACCCAGATACGGCCCCAACCGATGCGGGCGAGGATTTCGCCCAAGGCGATCTGGACGCCGCGATGAAGAACGCCCATGCCAGCGTCGATGCCACCTACCGCACCCCCGGCCATAACAGCGCGGCGATGGAGCCGCATTGCTCGGCCGCGGTGTGGCACGGCGATGAGCTCACCCTTTATGGCAGCTATCAGATGGTGAATTTCAATGTAAACGAGCTGGCCGATGCGCTGGGGATTGACGCCGAAAAGGTGCATATGCGCGTGCCCTATGTGGGCGGCGGCTTTGGCTCGAAACTGGGCATCGCGCCCGAAGCGGTGGCCGCCGCCATCGCCGCCAAGGAATTGGACCGCCCCGTTGTGGTCGCGCTCAGCCGCCCGCAAGTGTTCGAGGCGACGATGCGCCGGTCGGAAACGCGCCAACGCCTGCGCCTTGCGGCGGATGCGGATGGCAGGCTGACCGGGATCGGACACGAGGCTCTGGTCTCGAACCTTACGGGCGAGGAATTCTCCGAGCCGGTGACGCAGTCCACCCATTTCCTCTATGCGGGCAAGCACCGCAAGCTGGCCATCGATATCGCGCGGCTGAACCGGACCTGCGCCGGATCGGTGCGCGCGCCGGGCGAAGCGGTGGGCATGCCCACGCTGGAAAACGCCATGGACGAGCTGGCCGAGAAACTGGGGATCGATCCCATCGAGCTGCGCAAGCGCAACCTGCCGGACTGCCACCCCGAAAGCGGGCTGCCATATTCGTCGCGCAAATATGCCGAGGCGATGGATGCCGGCGCCAAGGCGTTCGGCTGGGACCAGCGCAACCGCACGCCCGGCGCGCGGCGCGAGGGCGAATGGCTGATCGGGCATGGCATGGCGGGCGCCAGCCGCGTCAATATGATCGGCCCGGCTTCGGCGCGGGTAACGCTGGATCTGGATGATGCTGGCCAGCTGCGGGCCACGGTCGAGACGGACATGACCGATATCGGCACCGGCACCTACGCCATCCTCAGCCAGATCGCGGGCGAGATGCTGGGCCTGCCGATGGATCGCGTCACGGCGCGGCTTGGCAATTCGGACCACCCCAGCGGCTCTGGCTCGGGCGGTTCGATCGGTGCGTCCTCGACCGGCTCGGCGGTGTTCCTCGCCTGCGAGGATCTGCGCGCGGCGATCTGCGCGCGGCTGGGCTGCGACGAGGGCGAGCTGACGCTGAAGGACGGCACCGCAACTGCGGGTAATGTGCGCCGGGCGCTTGGCGATATTCTGGACGGAGAGGCGCTGTCGGCGACAGGCACCGTGCAGCCCGGCGACACCGCCAGCGATGTCAGTCAGGCGTCATACGGCGCCTATTTCTGCGAGGTCGCGGTCAATGCCGTCACCGGCGAGACGCGCGTGCGCCGGATGACTGGCGCATTTGGCGCGGGGCGCATCCTAAACGCCAAGACCGCCACATCGCAATGCTATGGCGGCATGACCTGGGGCATCGGCATGGCCCTGACCGAAGAGCTGATTCATGACGCGCGCGACGGCCATATCGTCAACGCCGATCTGGCCGAATACCATGTGCCGGTCAATCTGGACGTGCCGCAGCTGGACGTGATCCTTCTGGACGAGCGCGACGACTGGGCCTGCCCGATCCAGACCAAGGGCATTGGCGAGCTTGGGTTCTGCGGCGCGGCGGGGGCGGTGCTGAACGCCATCTACAACGCGACGGGCGTACGCGTGCGCCACTATCCGGCGACGCTGGACAAGATCATCGCAGAGCTGCCCGAGCCGGACTGACACGCGGGCGCGGGACGTTGGATGCGGCGCGTAACCTGTCATCGATCTGGTCTGCGCCGATGCCTCATCACAGATCACACCCCGCCCCGGCCACGCCGCCGGTGCTGGCAATTCGCGCTTGGTTGCTCTTTCGAACATACTTTGCTTTTATCGGTCCACAGCATTTGCAATTCCCTCTTTGGTTGACTGAAGCGAATGTCTTTTAAGGAAAAGAGGGCCGATGGACGACGCGCGCGACGACACCCACCAGATTACGTCTCACCCCATCGTCGGAATCGGCGCCTCGGCCGGGGGTCTGGAGGCGCTGCAGGAACTGGTCGACCGTATCTCGCCCGATAGCGGGGCGTCCTATGTTGTCGTGCAGCATCTGTCGCCCGACCACACCTCCATCATGGATCAGCTGCTGCAGGCGCATACCCGCCTCAGCGTCCGCCAGATCGAGGACGAAATGACGCTGGAGCCGGATGCGATCTACCTCAATCCGCCGGGGTCCGAAGTCACCGTCGAAGGCCTGACATTGCGGCTGCACGACCGCCCGTCCTCGGGGCATCTGCAGGCGCCCATCGACAGGTTCTTTCGGGCGCTGGCCGATCAGCATGGGCGCGGCGCCTATTGCGTGATCCTGTCCGGCACCGGATCGGACGGCACCGAGGGACTGCGCGCGATCAAAAGTGCGGGCGGCATTGCCATCGTGCAGGAGAGCGGCAATGCGCGCTTTCCCGGCATGCCCAACAGCGCCGCCGCCACCGGGCAGGTGGATTTCATCCTGCGCGCCGCGGACATCCCCGCGCGGCTTGATGACATCATCCGCCACCGCACGCAGCTGAACAGCGCCGCCGACCGCGACGCGATCCAGTCCGATATCGAGAGCAAGCTGCCCGAAGTAGTCGCGGTGCTGGAGCGCAATTACGACCATGATTTCTCGGAATACAAACCCGGCACGCTGGTCCGGCGGATCGAGCGGCGCATGTCGCTGCAACGGCTGCGCTCGGTCGATACCTACCTCAGCCGTCTGGGCGAGGACGAGGAGGAGGCCAAGCGTCTCTTTCAGGATTTCATGATCGGGGTCACGCGGTTCTTTCGCGACGAAGACAGTTTTGACGCACTAAGAAAGCAGGTAATCGAGCCGCTGATGGCGCAGCGGCCCGATGCCATCCGGGCGTGGGTGCCGGGCTGCTCGACCGGCGAAGAGGCCTATTCCATCGCGATCCTGCTGGTCGAGGCGATGCGCAAGGCGGATATGCAGATCCCGCTGCAGGTGTTTGGCAGCGATATCGACGTTGCGGCGCTGAGCCATGCACGCGAAGGGCTCTACCGGGCCGGTGCCGTCAATACCCTGCCCAATCCGATCCTGAACGCGTATTTCCGCGAGGAGGAGAAGGGCTGGCGCACCATCCCGCTTTTGCGCGAGATCTGCGTGTTCGCGCCCCATAACCTGATCCAGGACCCGCCCTATTCCCGGCTTGATCTGATCACCTGCCGCAACCTGATGATCTATATGTCCTCGACCCTGCAACAGAGGGTGATCCCGCGCTTTCACTTTGCGCTGAACACCAGTGGCGGTCTGATGCTTGGCCCGTCCGAGGGGCTGGCGGGAGAGGACGCGCTGTTTGATGTGGTTGACAAATCGCACAAGATTTTCCGCCGCAACGACACTGCGCCGGTGCATTACACCGCCCTGTCGGACCGCCGCCCGCAAGCGCGGGCTGGCCGCACGGCGCAGACAAAGGTGGTTCCGCCCGGTGATCCGTCCAGCCGAACCTACAAGGACCGCACGTCTCATGAGAGGGACGCCGAGCGCGCCTATTTGGCCGAGCATGCCGCGCCCTTTGCGCTGATCGGGCGCAAGGGCGCGGTCACGTATCTGTCGCGCGAGATGTCGCGCTTTGCCCGTCCCGCGCATGGCACGCCGTCGACCCAGATCGACGCGTTTCTGGCCGAGGAACTGCGCCTGCCGGTGCGCGGCGCCATCGCCCAGGGCGGCGGCATCGTCGAAGCGCGCCGAGCTGCGCAACATCGTGGTGCCGGACGACGGCGAGAACCGGCTGTTCGACATCACCGTCGCGCCGGTCGATGACCGGACGGACCAACTGCTTTTGGTGCTGCACCCGGTCCGGTTTCGCGGCTCGGGCGACGCGGCCAAATCTGTCGAGGCGCGCAAATCCGAGGACCGCTTCATGCTGGAGCGCGAGCTGGCCTCGGTCCGCGAACAGCTGAGCCAGATCCAGCACGAATACGAAAGCTCGACGCAGGAGGCCGACAGCTCGCACGAAGAGCTGCTCTCGATGAACGAGGAATTGCAGAGCAGCAACGAAGAATTGGAGACCTCGCGCGAGGAACTGCAATCCATCAACGAAGAGCTGGAGACCGTCAATTCCGAGTTGAGCGAGAATAACCGCCAACTTGTCCGTGCCAATAGCGACCTGAAAAACCTCTTTGAGTCCACCGATCTGGCGACCCTGTTCTTGGACAAGTTCCTGTCCGTGCGCAGCTTTACCCCCGCCACCACGCGGCTGTTTGGCGTCAAGGACCGCGATATCGGGCGGCCTATCCGCGATCTGTCCTCGCGCATCGACTATCCCGAACTTGAGGCCGACGCCGAAGAGGTCCAGCGCAGCCTGCAGATGATCGAACGCGAGGTGACGATTACCGCCACCGACGAGACCTTCATCCTGCGCATCCGCCCGTACCGCACCACCGATGACCGGCTGGATGGCTATGTCCTGGCCTTCTACGACATCTCGGAGCGCAAGCGCGCCGAGAAACAGCTGGCCCGCAACGAGCGCGATCTGGCCCGGCGATATGGCGAGCTGGAAACCCTTTATGACACCACGCCCGTGGGCCTGTCGCTGATGGACCGCGAATTGCGCTGGCTGCGGATCAATCAGGAACTGGCCGATATCAACGGCTTTTCAGTCGAGGACCACATCAACAAGCGGCAGGAAGAGCTGATCCCCGATATCGACAGCCGCATATCGGACCAGATGCAGCGCGTTTTCGAGACTGGCGAGGCCATTCGCGGCATTCGCGTGGACGGCTAGACCCCAAAAGACCCGGATCAGGTGCGCCATTGGATCGTCGATTACTTCCCCGTCACATCCGACGGTGAGGTGTTCGCCCTTGGCACCTGCGTGCGCGAGGTGACCGAGGAGTATGCCCTCAGCCGCGATCTGGCGCAAAGCGAGGCGCGCCTGCGGACCGCTGCGACGCAAAGCCCCATCCATTTTGTCCAGATTGATGAGCATGCCAGTATCGTCTGGGCGCAGGGCGGCCTGCCGGGCCTGCCCACACCCGATGACACATTGCGCGCGCTCAACGAAGGTATGCCACGCGATGTCAGCGAGGCCATCGAAGCACAAATCGTAGCCAATCGCGAGGATGACCTGCCCAAGGTCTTTGACATCCGCCTCACCGTCGACGGCGAGGATCTTTGCTATCAGGTCAATCTTGACCGGTTTCGACAGGTTCCGGCCGAGGATGACTATATTCTCGTCTTCACCGATGTGACCGAGCGCCGGGCGCTGGAAGATCGCCAGCACGTCCTGCTCAGCGAATTGCAGCACAGGGTCAAGAACACGCTGGCGACGGTCTCGGCCATTGCGCGTTTCCTGGTCGCGGGCGCCGACACGCCCGAAGCCTAACGCAAGAGACTGGACGAGTGTCTCAGTGCGATCTTGCGCACGCATGACCTGCTGACCAACGCGGATTGGAGAGGCACCACATTGGGCGAGATCATCGAGATCGAAGCCGCCGCCTATACCGACCGACCGGACGAGCGCATTCGCCTGACCGGGGACAGGTTGGTGTTCAACCCGCGCGAGGCCGTCAGCATCGGCATGGGCATCCATGAACTGCTGACCAACGCCGCGAAATACGGCGCGCTCAGCACGCGGGACGGCGAAATCCACATCAAGACCGAAAACCACGGTGGCCGCCGCCTGATCTGGACGGAACGAAACGGGCCGCCTGTGGTTAGACCCGATAACGAGGGATTTGGTAGTTTCCTGATTCAAAAGGTATTGCGCGCCGAATTGCAGGGCCATATCGAAATGAACTTCAAAAAGGCAGGATTGGAATGCCGGATAGAGCTGCCCCCTACGGCTCTGTCGGAGGAGGAAGCCCATGCGCCGGATACTGGTTCTTGATGACGAGGCATTGATCGCGCTCGATCTGGCGGGGGTGCTGGAGGATGAAGGCTTTGCCGTCTGCGGGCCGTATAACAGCGTTGATGACGCCCTCGATGCCATCGACGCGCACGCGCCAGACGGGGCCATTCTCGACGTCAATCTGGGTCAGGACAAAACCAGCGCGCCTGTCGCTGACCGTCTCGGCCAGCACGACATCCCCTTCGCCTTTCTGACAGGCTACGAGCAGATCGACGAGAAGCTTGAAGAGAGGCATCGGGACAGGCCACGGCTGGGCAAGCCGTTTGACCGGACCAGAATTGCCACCCTCGTGAGGGGCATGCTTGGAAATTGAACGCCCCTATTGCCGCCCTATCGCGTGCCCCCGCCGCCGAGTTGCGGGGGCCAAGGGCAGATGCACTACCATGACGCGCCACAAGCCGGGGACCGCGGCGGGATCTTACTCAGGTAGTATTCAACGCTTTTGTGATTGCCGGCGGCGTAATCGCGTCCGACCTCGCACCAGTCGACCAGCGCGGCGCGCGTCCAGTCGGGGCCGCCGGTTGCCAAGGCAGCAGGCTTGCCGGGCAGGCGCGCGTTGGCGCTGAACGTGATCTCGCGGGTTCCCGGCTCGAACCTCTCCAGCGATTGGTGCCACTGTTCATATGGCCAGATCAGCCGCATGGTGCCCGCCTCGGGATCATATTCGGCGGTGAAAAGCGTGCCGAACCCTTCGGCAAAGCGGTCCTGATATAGCGGCGCGCGCGCAAACCCCTTGTGCAGATCCGCCGACTTGGCATCGAGGCCGAGCAGATGCGCGTGCCTTTCGAAGGTTCGGGTGAAGTCCGGCCGGTCGGGGCGGCCAGCGCGCTGATGATTGGTCGCCACGGCGTGCGGCATGACATTGGCGCCGCCGCCGGGCAAAACCTCGACGCTGGCGCTGTCACCCGCGCGGTCCGCCAGGACGATGTTATAGGCCATGTGGGACGGCACGCGTTTCAGCACCGCAATCGCCTCGGAGACGGTCTCGCATGTCTCCAGCACGTAGCGCAGGATCGTTGTGATGCCAAAGCCCTTGGCGGTCTCGGATCTGCCGCCATAGGCGAGGGCGACGGCGAGGCCCGCATCATTGATGCCATCGGACAGACCCCAGAGAAATTCGACCATGCCCATAACGGGCCGCACCCATTCGCTGCGCAGCAAAAGCCCCTCGTTCAGCTCGGGCGAGAGGTCGTAATTCCGCACGAGGCGCACGCCCGTCTCGTCCGCCAGCGCAGCCAGAGAGCAGCCGCCCAGATAGGTCGGCGGGCACCATGTCGCCAAGAACCGCGCCGCGCGGTCGCTGCCGCCCGAGACGGCGACCAGCTGATCATAGGTCGCCACCAGTTCGGGCATGTGGCGCAGCATCGCGGCCCGGCAAGCGTCCCGGTCCGGCATCGCCGCCGCGCCCTATGAACCAAGCCTCGTAGGCGGGCCACGAGCGTTGCCAGCGGGCGTGCCACGCGGGCCCGGCGCGCCGCTCGGAGACGGCATCGAATGTCATGGTGGTCATGTCAGGTCATCTTTCGCATCTGGCTCCAGGAAAAAACGGATCATTTCGGCGCTGGCATCGGGGCCGGCGGGGTCGGCATAGCTGCCGCCCGGCTGTCCGCCGGACCAGGCGTGGCCCAGCCCCTCGATGCGCCACTGTTCGGTGTGAATTTGTGACTCGGCGCCCCATGTCAGGCTGCGGTGATAGCGGCGCCCGCCTGCGGTGCCGCGCTCCTCGCTTGTGAGGACGGGGCCTTTGACGCCAGCCTCGGCCATTGCGGCGATGGCGCTGCCATTCGCGGGGTGAACGGTGCTGTCATTCGCGCCATGCAGGACAATGGTGCGGGGCGCGAAGGTGGCGGGGGGCCGTGTGACGCCGCCATTACCGGCCATCGCGGCAAAGGCCGACGGCACGTCATGCGCGGCCCCCAGCGGCAAACCGGAATGCGCGCCGACGGCGGCAAAGACATCCGGATAGGCATGGCCCAGGATCACCGCCATCGCGGCGCCCGCCGAAAGGCCCGCCACGAAGGTGTGCCGGGGCGCAATGCCATGGTGCTGCGCGATCTGGCGGGTCAGGCCCGCGATGATCTCGGGCTCGCCCCGGCCACGGGCCTGATCGCCCTTCGAAAACCAGTTCCAGCAGGTTTGCGCATTGGCGCCGCGCGATTGCTCGGGGTAGATCACGATCAGGCGGTGCGCTTCGGCATGGGCATTCATCCCGGTGCCAAGGGCGAAATCCTCGGGCGTCTGGGTGCAGCCGTGCAGCATGACGACGAGGCCATTTGCGCCCGCGCTGGCGGAGGCGGGGATATACGTGCGATAGGCGCGCGTGCCGCTTTTGCCGCTGTGCTGGCCGCGCGCGAAAGTCGCGCCTTGCGGCAGGTCCGGCGCCGTCTCGCCGCGCGCGCCTTGCCCCAGCCCGGCCCGCGCCAGCGCATCGCGGATGATGCCGCCCGCCCGGTCACCGCCAGTGCCGCCGCCATCGCCCAGCCCGTGGCGGGCCAGTGTCTGCCGGACCAGCGCGGCTGGGTCCATCTGCGCGTTGCGCATGCCTTCAGGAGCCGTGCGCCATGCGCCGGCGTTCAGTCGTTTCATGATCTTCTTTCCGATTGGGGGAGGGGGCTATCTGATCCGGTCGGCCAGTGCTGTCTTGATCTCGGGCGAGGCCTGAAGCGCGCCCAGAACGGTGATCGAGCCGATGGTCGCTAGGGCCAGCTCGGGCGTCACGTCGGGTGCGATGCGCGCGAGGCCCACCACCTTGACATGCAGCACCTCGCCGCGCGCGCGCAGATCCTCCAGATCGGCGCTGGTGTAGTCCCGCAAGCCCAGCTCCATCGTGTGCCGCTCGACCGATTTCGAGACGATCTCGGACTGGGCGTCGATCTGGTTGCGGATGGCGGTGCGAATGAAGTCGCTTCGGTTGGAATAGAACCCCTCCTGCACCAGAAGGTCGATCCGGCCCAGATCCACAAAGCCCAGATTGATCGTGATCTTTTCGTTCTCGGGCTGTTTGTCGCGCAGCTGTTTGACGTTGGTCATCTTATATCTCCATCCATATGGATGGTATATGGATGTTTTTCATCCCACGCAAGCCTTTTCGTCGCTCAGCCCTGCGCCTCGCCCAGCCGGTCGGCCTTTTGCGCGTCGCGCTGGCCCATCGGCTGATCCTCGCCCACGGTGGTGTCGTACCGCGTCTGGGCCTCCATCTCGGCATTCAGCTCGGCCCCCATAAGGACGATATAGGCCGAGATCCAGAGCCACATCAGCAGCACGATCGCGCCGCCAAGAGAGCCGAAACTCTCATTGTATGATCCGAAATTGGCCGCATAGATCGCAAAGCCGATCGAGGCGACGAGCCAGACAAGACAGGCAATGACGGCGCCCGGCGAGGCCCAGGACCATTCGGGTTGATCGCGGTCGGGGCCAAAGCGGTAGAGGCAGGCCAGCGCCACGGCCAGAAGGACCAGCAGCAATAGCCAGCTGGCGCCGGTGATCGCCATCTCCACTACGGGTCCAAGCTGCACGAAGGCGAGCACCGCGGGCACGGCGGCCATCAGGGTCAGGGCGACAACGGCCCCCAGGATCAGCGCCAGGGTCAGCCCGAAGGTGATGACCTTGAGCCAGAGAAAGCCGCGCTCTTCCTCTTCGTCATAGGCCACGTTCAGCCCCTCGATCAGGCTGCCGACACCCTTCGACGCCGAATAAAGCGCCAAGAGGATGCCCAGCACGGCCGCAAGTCCCAGTCCGCCCTCGCGCGAGCCGGCCACACCCTCGGCCTGGTCGATGATGATGGTCGCCACTTCCTGCGGCATGACATCGGTCAGGGCCTGAAGCTGGGTCACGATCTGCGATGGCTCGACCAGAAGCCCGCCGATGGCCAAAAGCGCGGTCAGCGCCGGAAAGATCGCAAGTAGGGCATAAAAGGCGACGCCCGCGGCAATCAGGCCAACATGGTCGCGTGCCATCTCGTCCTTGACGCGCAGGGCGATATCCTTCCAGCCCTTGGCCGGGATCCGGGTGGGCTTTTCGGCGTGGCGGCCTCGGGTCATGTGGGTCTGTCCTTCCGGGGTGCGTCATAAAATGCGGGCGGCCCCGACAAAGGGCCGCCCGGCGACGTGTCAGCTCTCGCGCTTTGCGTCGTCCTTGATGTCGCCAAGATTCTCGTGCTTGGCCTTTTCCGTCGCGGCATCGGCAACCTTGTTGGCCGCCGACTTGGCCTTGTCCGCGGCGGTCGCCGCCGCGTCCTTGACGTCGCCTTCCAGGTCCGAGGCCACCGTCTTGGCCTCGTCCACACCGGCCTGGACCACCTTTTGGGCCTTCTCGACCTCCTCGGCATAGATGCGCTCGGCCTCTTCATAAAGGTCATCGCTATAGCCGCCGATATATTCGTCCTCGGTGCGGGTGCGGGGCAGGGCGCCCGCAATGGCGGCACCGACGGCGAAGGCCACGGCGCCCACGACGAGCGGATGATCGTCGTAGAAATCGGCGGCCTGATCGGCGCCGCGGTTCAGGCGGCGGCCCGCCTCGTCCCGCGCATCAAGGGCGCGGGCGCGCGCAGCGGCGATGCGCTCGCGCGCTTCCTGGGACAGGTTCTCGGTCCCTTCGGTCAGGCGGCGCTGCACCGCATTGGCGTGATCGCTGGCGCTGCTCCAGACATTGCCTGCGCTGTCGCGCACCCGTTGGGCAGCACTGCTGGCACTGTCCGACACGGTTTCGGCGGCGTTGCCTGCGCTGTCACGCACCGAGTCCGCTGCGGAGGAGACGGCGCCCGCCGCAGAGGAGGAGCCGGAGGCGACCTTGTCGCGCGCATCCTCTGCGGCGCTGCGGGCCTTGGCACCCAGACCGTCCGAGGAGTGGCCCGAGGCGGTGCCCCGGCGCTCGCCTTCGTCCCAATCGCGCGCCCACGAGGGCGCCGACGGGTGGCGCCCGCCGGTCACGGTTTTCGGACCCGCATAGCCGGCACCGCGCCGCGCGGCACGGTCGGGTGCGCTGTCATCGAAATGCCGCGCGTGACCGTGATCCGTATCCCACTCGCGGTCCCGCACGAATGTGGCAGGCGGCCGGGCGTCGCGGGTGCGATAATCGCGGTCGCGGTCGCGGTCATCGCGGCGGTCGCTGCTGCGGTTGCCTCCGAACATCAGCCAGGCAAGGCCCGCGCCGGTCACGGCGAGGGCGACGGGGTTTTCCCGCGCCGACCGCGCGACCGAGCGGCCAAACTCGCCGCCATGTTCGCGGAATTGGTCGCCCAACTGCTGGAATACACCGTCGAGTGAGAAACGGTCCTGCAGCCCTTCGATCGAATCCTTCAGGCCATCACGCTCGCGCTCGATTTCGCGCTCGATTTCTTCGGGAGTTCTGGAATCATTTGTCATCGTAGGCTTCCTTAACTGCGTTGGCATCCCGCTGGACGTTCTTCGCGGTGCGCGAGGGCGCCAGGCTGGACAGCTTGAGATCATTCGTACCCTTGCCGAGAAGGACGAAGGCGATGATTGCCAGTACGACACCGACGATCAGCGCGCTCCATCCGCCATCAATGCCCGCCTCGGTCAGCGCCGCGACGAGGGCGGCGGACAGCACGTTCAGCGAGGTGAGCGCGATGATCGCCGCAGCCACGATAAGCCCGATGGCGACGCCGGCACGGTTGAGGTTTTCGGACACTTCCGCGCGGGCAAGGTCGACTTCCTTGCGCACCAGCGAGCTGACATGGTTCAGCGCATCGCCCAGCATGTCCGTGGTCGATTTTTTGGTCGGATCGCTCATGATGCACCTCCTGTGGTGGTTGTGCCCGTCGCGGCCGTGCCGTGAACGGCGGGCGCTCCGGTCTGGACGTTGGTTTGCACGGCGGTCCCGCGGCTGGCATGGACCGAACTGGCCGAGACCGGCGCCGATGTGTCCGCGCCGTCATCGCCCCGGCGCGCCGAGGCCGTCGCAAAGCGCGTGGCCGCAAACCCGGCCAACGCGGCGCCGCCCAGAAAGAGCAGGGGATTGCGCTTGGCAAAGCTGCTGATTTCATTGGCCATCTCGCCCAGATCCTTGTCGCGGATCTGGTCCGAGACGTCCGCGAGGCTCCCGGCGATCTGGCCGAAGGTACGCTCTTGCGGCGATCCGTCGCGCATGTCGTCGGCGGCCTTGCGCAGGGCCGAGGCCACGTCGGACACTTCGCCGGCCACGCCCGATTTGGCGCTTTCGGCGCGGCGGCTCGCTTCGCTGCGCACGGCGCCGGCGGCGTCCTTGGCGGTCTCGCGGGCGCTCTCTTTCAAGTCTGCAGTTGCCGTCTTGGCCTGCTGCTTGAGGTCTTCTGACGTCTTCGAGGTTGGGTCGGTCATGATGCTCTCCTTTACAGGTTAAAACGCGAGATTGAGGATGGCGAGGACCACCACGATCAATCCAATGAGGTAGATAACTGCGTTCATGGGGGATCTCCCTTCAGCTTGCGTCTTCACATGCGTGTGACATGCCAAGACAATCTCGAAAGCGGTCAAAGGTTCCCGTTTTGCGCGAAGAGCGGGCGGGCGCATAATAATTTTCATTTGGATGGACCTGTGGTAAACACGAGCTTGTGACGCGACCGCGTAAGTCGTTGACTGCCACCATCGAGCCCGGCTGGCGCGTAACTGAGATGTGGGGGGTATGATGAAGGCGCAGGGAACTGCAGGTGACTTTCCTATCAGCGATACGATCCCGAATACGGGCGGCTACGAATGGCGCGTGGCGGAAAACAAATTGCGCTGGTCCAATGGGGTGGCCAAGATCTGTGGCGTCACGTTTGGTCCCGGAGACGAGGCCGGATTTCTGGATTTCGTGCATCCGGACGACCGGATGCAGGTCGAGGCCCGCATATCGTGCTACCTTGGGGCGGGGTCCAATTATTCACACAGCTTTCGCATCGTCCGCCGCGATGGGCAGGTCCGCACCATTCTGGACCGTGGCCAGATCGAGCGCGCTGCCGATGGCACCGTCACAGCGTTTCGCGGCGTGGTGATTGATACCACGGATGATGTAATGCCGGCAGCGCCCCCGCCAAAGGCAGAGCCCGACGCGATAAACCGGCATTTGTCCCGGTTGGTCGGCCGCGCCTCCGGTTTGGGCGCATATGAGCTGGATGTAGAGACCGGTGCTGCGACGTGGTCAAAGGAATTGCTCCGGATATTGGGCCGCCCGGATGCTCTGTGTTCCGGGTCGATGGAGATGGCGTTGCAGATGGTCCACCCCGATGACCGCCAGAGGGTGCGGGGCGACATGGCGTCGGCGCTGGACCGGACCGGCCCCTATGATCTGGAATATCGCCTGTTACTGGGAAAGGGCGACGTGCGCTGGGTTCGTGATCGCGGCGATGTCATTGGCGGCGGTCCGGACAGTGCGGACGGCCCGGCGCGGGCGGTCGGTGTCCTCATTGACATCACGCGCAGAAAGATCGCCGAGGAATCTTTGGCCTCTACGGATGCTTTGCTTGAGGCGCTTTTCGAAAATTCGCCTGTCGGAATCGGTGTCTGGGACCGCTCGTTCCGATACCTGCGCGTCAACCGCAAGCTGGCCGAAATCAACGGCCTGCCGGTCGAGGCCCATATAGGCAGGACACCAGAAGAGCTTTTGCCTGGTCTCGAAGGGATTCAAGCGCTTTATGCAGGATGGCGCCGCATCCTGAGAACTGGTAAGCCCTGGCTGGACGTCCAGTTGACAGGCAAGACACCGGCGGATCCCGACGCCCTCAAGGTTTGGCGGGTCCATTTCTTTCCGGTCGAGACCGGGGGCGAGATCGTCGGGATTGCAGCAACCGCAGAAGATGTCACGGCAGAGCATCACGCCGAAATGGCTCTGCGAAACAACGCGCTTCAACTCCAGCGTATTCTGGATGGAACCGTCGGGTTCGTCGGCATTCTGGATATCGACGGCACCGTTACCGAAGCAAATGCACCGGCGCTGACGGCCGCGGGCCTGGTCCGTTCGGATGTCATCGGACGACATTTTTGGGATACCCATTGGTGGAGCTATGACGCGGACGTCCGCGCGCGGCTGAAATCGGATGTGCAACAGGCCGCCGCGGGTCAGCAGATCAGGCACGATGCCAAGGTCCTGCTCAAGGACGATCAGAAAATCACGATCGACTTTCAGCTCTCACCGGTGACCGATGACACGGGCCGCGTGACGCATATCATCCCTTCGGGCTTTGATGTCACCGATCGTAACGAGGCGTTGGACCACCTTCAGATGTTGATGGCCGAGGTCAATCATCGGTCAAAGAACGTCCTTTCGCTGGTTCAGGCAATCGCGCGCCAAACGGTCAAAACCAGCCCGGATGACTTTCTGGAAAAATTCTCGTCGCGCATCGGCGCCCTTGCGCAGGCACAGGATCTGTTGGTTCAGGCCAACTGGGCCAGCGTCGATCTGCGTACCTTGGTCACCTCGCAGCTGGGCTATTTCAAGGACTCCATCGGCCAACGCATCCAACTTTCGGGGCCCGATGTGATGCTGTCGGCACAGGCGGCACAAAGCCTGTCGATGGTATTGCACGAGTTGGCAACCAACGCGGGAAAATACGGCTCGCTTTCCAATGCCGAAGGTCGGGTAGACATAGATTGGACCGCCGAGAACATTGAGGGCATGCCCTTGTTGTCTTTGACATGGGCTGAACATGGAGGGCCTCCGGTGACGCCTCCTCAACGCACTGGGTTTGGCTCTTTGTTGATCAACACGATGATTGAATCGGCGTTCGACGCCAAGTCCGAGATGACCTACGATCCAGCAGGCGTCGCCTGGCGTCTGACGCGCGGCGCGACGGGAGTCAGACACACGTGAGCCAGCCATCGCTGATATCGGCACAGATGGCGGCGCGCAGTGGGGGTCAGACAATAAAAAACCAGACCGCACTGCGCATTAACATAATAAACCTTATCAGAAATGCTGCTGTAATAGCGGCACACTCTAAACTGGGTTGCGACAAATCCCCTATCTTGCTGGAAAGCAAGGAGAACAGTAGATGTCCCACGCGGGTTCAGCTTGACGGCGAGAAGTTCCATGGCAGGAGTTCGTCGATCCTGCTTTGCGGATGACCGGCGGCGATGGCTTCGAGGGTGGCCGTGAGATAGGCGAAGGGCTCGACGCCTTTGATGCGGACAGCCCGCTTCGTCAGATCATTGGAGACCCGATTGCTGCCTCGGATGCCTTTGTCCAAGGCCAGTCAGTAAACTTCAATATCATCAGCGCCGAGCGCGTCTCCGACGGAAGGGGCTTCAAATTCCTCACCGATATCGTCGTGATGTATCTGCAAAACTCAGACCCATGAATTGTTTCTCTATTGTTTTCGTAGTGGTCGAAATATGCTGCTTCGGGCCGGGCAAGCCTGCAAGTCAAGGAGGGCATCAAGTCCTTTCGGCTTCGAACTTGGCCCAAGCTTTTTCGAGTCTAGTGATGTCGAAACCGGGCGCACGCGCGGCGTCGAGGATGATCCGCTCGTTGGCAAATACAGTTTCTACCGCCTGCTTCAGGGTCGGAATAACCTCGGCCGGGATGACGAGCGCGCCATGACGGTCGGCATGGATCAAGTCTTCTTGCCCCACCCGCATTCCCATGATGCTGACCTCGCTGCCAATCTCGGTGATATGGACATAGCCATGGCTGGGGCCGATGGATCCGGCGAGCACCGGAAAGCCCTCGTCGATCACATCCAGATCGCGCAGGACGCCGTTGGTAACGGCACCAGCCAGCCCGAGGCCTTTGTGGACGGCCACATGTACCTCGCCCCACCAGCCGGCGATGCAGTTCGGGTAATCGACATCCTCCACGACCGCAACAGTCGGGCCGGCTCCACCCGCCATGGCGCGGAAATAGTCGAGCCTTCTGGCGCGCACGACTTCCGGCGGCTCGGTGGAGGGGGCGACGCCGGAGATACGGGCGGTTCTGGCATAGCCCACTATCGCGGCTGTACCGGGCTGCGAGTGCTGCATGGTGCCGCGCGTGAACCTGCCAAAACCCCGCTTGCCTTGCGCCACCTCGATGGCATTGCAGACGGTCGGCGTGTCTACCTGTCGTAGCAGGTCTAGCAGGCCTTCGGGTAGTGCGCTTTCAGACATGCGGCTATCATCCTTTTGTCAACAGTCTTGGGAAGGCCTCAGCCCGCAGTCCACCCTCCGTCGATCATCTGCGCCGATCCGGTGACGAGGCTTGATGCGTCCGAGGCCAGGTAGACAACGGCCCCCATGACGTCCTCGACCTGCCCGACACGTCCAAGCTTGATCTTCCGCTCGAGCCATGCGCGTTTCTCGGGGTCCGCGAATGTGCTTTCGGTCAGCGGCGTGCGGATGAAGGTCGGGCAGACCGTGTTGATGCGGATGCCGAGGGGGCCGAACTCCATCGCCATGGCCTTGGTCATCCCCTCGATGGCATGCTTCGAGGCGCAATAGACAGCGCGGTCGATTCCGCCGACATGACCCATCTGGCTGGAGATATGGATGACCGAGCCGCCCTTGCCCGCGCCCTTCAGCGCGCGGGCGGCACGTTGCGACAGGAAATAGGCGGCGCGGAGGTTCACGTTCACCACCGCGTCGAAATCGCCTGGTTCAGTGTCGAGTGCCGGACTGTGACGCGCCAGACCCGCGGCATTCACCACAACGTCGAAGGGCCGGGCGAAGAGCGCGTCCAGCGCATCGAGATCGGTGATGTCGGCCGTTTGTGCCTCGGCCTGCCAGCCTTGGGCGCGCAATGCCTCGGCGGCCTCTGTCAGCGGTCCGTCGCGCCGCGCGGCGCAGGTCACATGCGCGCCCGCTTCGGCCAATGCGGCGGCGCAGCCGAGGCCGATCCCCGACGAGGCGCCGGTCACGAGCGCGCGCTTGCCCTCGAGACGGAAGGAGGGCGTCCGGGGGAGCGTCATTCGGCCGCGTCCTTGACCTCGGCCGCGGCCCCGTAGGCCACGTTGTCCCCGCCGTAGCGGCGCACGCGCAGATTGCACTGCTCGGCATGGCCGACGAAGCCCTCGAGCATGCAGAGCCGCGAGCCGACGCGCCCGATCTCGGCCGCCGCCGCGTCACTCGTAACCTTCTGGTAGCTATGCGTCTTGAGGAACTTGCCGACCCAGAGCCCGCCGGTATAGCGCCCCGCCTTTTTCGTGGGCAGGGTGTGGTTGGTGCCGATCACCTTGTCACCGTTGGCGACGTTGGTGCGCGGCCCGAGGAAGAGCGCGCCGTAGCAGGTCATGTGCTCGAGGAACCAGTCGTCGCGGTCCGTCATCACCTGCACATGTTCGGACGCGATGTCGTCCGCGACCTCGAGCATCTCGTCATAGGTGTCGCAGACGATCACCTCGCCATACTCCTCCCAGCTCACGCGGGCGGTGTCGGCGGTGGGCAGGATCTGCAGCAGGCGGCCCACTTCCGAGAGCGTCTCATCGGCCAGCTTGCGCGAGTTCGTGACCAGAACGGCCGGCGAGTTGTAGCCGTGCTCGGCCTGGCCCAGAAGGTCGGTCGCGCATATTTCCGCATCGACGGTCTCGTCGGCGATCACCATGGTTTCGGTCGGTCCGGCGAAAAGGTCGATCCCGACGCGGCCGAAGAGCTGGCGCTTGGCCTCGGCGACGAAGGCATTGCCCGGGCCGACAAGCATATGCACCGGCTCGATCGTCTCGGTCCCGAGGGCCATCGCGCCCACGGCCTGGATGCCGCCGAGGACATATATCTCGTGCGCGCCGCCGAAATGCATGGCGGCGATGACGCCGGGATTGGGCTCGCCCTGCCAGGGGGGCGTCGCGGCGACGATGCGCGGCACGCCGGCGACCGAGGCGGTGGCGACCGACATATGCGCCGAGGCGACCATCGGGAACTTGCCGCCGGGCACGTAGCAGCCGACGGATTGCACGGGGATGTTCTTGTGCCCGAGGATGACGCCCGGCATCGGCTCGACCTCGATATCGGTCATCGAGGCGCGCTGCGCTTCGGCGAATGCCTTGACCTGGTCCTGGGCAAAGCGGATGTCGGCCAGCTCCTGCGGCGACAGCTTGGCGATGATGCGCTCGATCTCGGCCTCGGACAGGCGGAAATTCTCGGGCGAGTAGCCGTCGAATTTTTCACTGAGCTCGCGCACGGCGGTGTCCCCGCGCGCCTCGATATCGGCGAGCGTCCGCTCGACGATCGCACGCGTCTTGGCGTCGTCCTCGCCGCGTTCCGCTTCGGATTTGCCTCGTTTGAGATAGTCGATGGTCATGATGTCGTCCCCCGTTCTGCGGTGGTCATTTCGGATCGGAGAGGCTGCCCTGCCAGTCGGCCACGGGCGCGCCCCGGAGAATGGCGGTGTGATCGGAGCCCACAACGAAGAGCCGCGCGCCCGCCGCGTGATGCGCCGCCAGATCCTCGTGCGGCGCGCAATAAAGCCCGGTCGCCGCGCCGGGCGTGCCGAGGATCCGGGCCGTTGCCTGCGCGATCTCGGGATCGAAGAAATCATCCTTGCCCGAGCCGACGGCCAGATCGGCGCGGCCCACGAAAAGGCCGTCGACGCCCTCCACGGAGGCGATGTCGGCGGCGTTCTCGGCGCCCTCGGGATCCTCGATCTGGCAGATGAGGGCCACGTCGCCGCGGTCCGCGCCGAGATGTTCATGCAGGGGCCGCTTGCCATAACCGGCGGCGCGCGTCGTGCCGGCAAAGCCGCGCCCGCCGGCGCCATAGCGCATGGCGCTGAGGATGGCGCGGGCCTGCCCGGCGGTGTTCACATGGGGGATCAGCAGGCCGGCCGCGCCCGCATCCATGACCTGCAGGATCGTCGCGGGCCGGTCGTCGGGGAGCCGGACCACCATGTCCAGCCCCAGCGCGCGGCCGGTTAGAATCGCCGTGTCGATCTCGGCGCGCCCGAACGGCGCGTGTTCCGCGTCGATCACCACCGTATCGAAGCCGGCCATTGCCAGGATCTCGAGGATCATGGGGTGCGGGGTCTTGTAGAAGGTACCGAGGACCGTGTCCCCGGCGTTCAGGCGATGTCTCAGCCTCATCATGCTGCCTTTCGCTGGGTCGGGGTGGCGGGGGTGTCGCGGTGCCGTGCTTCGGCCCAGATGAGAAGGGCCAGCAGCGCCGCACCGCCGAGGGTCGCCCACCATGGCGCCAGGAGGGCGAGGCAGGCCGGAGCGGCCCAGACCGGGATCGTCCAGGCGCGGCCCTGCAGGCGCGCGCCGCCCAGAAGATGCGCCATCGAGATGGCGAAGACAGCGCCCGATATCAGGGCGCGGGCGATGCCTTCGACGCCGCCGCCCCCGAGCATTCCGGGGTAGGCGAGAAACAGCATCGGCAGGACGTAGGCGGTGGCCCCGAGCCGCAGCGTCTGCCCCGCGACCTGCATCCACGGCGCCTTGGCGATGGCGGCGGCGACGAAAACGCCGAGGCAGACGGGCGGCGTCATCACCGACAGCGCGGCGTAGTAGAGCACGAACATATGCACGGTCAGCGGATCGATGCCCTGCTGGATCAGCGCGGGGGCAAACACGGCGGCGACCATCACATAGGCCGCAGAGGTCGGCAGGCCCATACCTGCGATGAGGCATACGACGGCCATCAGCGCCGCGATGAGAGGGATGTTTCCCTGCCCGACCGCCAGAACGGCGGAGGTGATCGCGACCCCGAGGCCGGTGAGATTGATCAGCCCCACAAAGACTTGCGCGCCCACCAGAAGGATGCCGACGATCACGATACCGCGCCCGCCCTCTTCGAGGGCCCGCACGACGATCCACAGCACCTCGCGCAATTCCTGCCCCGCCCATACTCGCGCCGCGATGACGGCGGCGATCATGGCGAGCATTCCGTAGCAGGCGGTAAGCTCGACCGAGTTGCCGTTGATGATCCCGAAGGCCAGCCCGCCGAGCCCGGCAAAGATCGGCGCGAGCCGTGGCAGCGAGACCGCGCCGCGCCAGTCGGGCAAGTTCTCGGGGCTCACCGGCTGGAAGCCGCGTCGCCGCGCGATGACGTGGACGGTGGAATAGACGCCCAGATAGAAGAGGATCGCCGGGACGATCCCGGCAAGGGCGATCGACCAGTAGTTGATGCCCACCAGCTCGGCCATGACGAAGGCCGCGGTGCCCATAATGGGCGGCGCAAGCTGGCCGCCGGTCGACGCGACCGTCTCGACCGCGCCGGCATAGGCGGGCGGGTATTTCAGCCGCTTCATGAGCGGAATGGTGAAATTACCGGTGGTTGCCACATTGGCGACGGTCGAGCCGTTGATCGCCCCGAAGAACCCCGATGCGAAGGTCGCGATCTTGGCCGCTCCGCCGGGCCGCGCGCCGCCCAGCCGCGCGGAAAGCTCGAAGAATGTCTCGCCCGCGCCGGTATGCAGCAGGATCGCCCCGAAAAGGACAAAGGCTGCCAGCGTGGTCGAGGCGACATTGACCAGCATGCCCCAGAGGCCGCGGTCCGAGAGGAAGATGATCTCGGTGATGTAGGACGCGTCAAAACCGCGATGCCCGAAACTGCCGGGGATCATGTCGCCGAAGAAGGCATATGCCACCGACAGCCCGACGATGATCGGGAACACCAGATTCGAGGTGCGGCGCGACAGCTCGAGGATGACCGCGAGCGTGCCGAAACCCATGAGCATGTCCCAGGT
Organism: Roseovarius nanhaiticus; assembly: GCF_900156535.1. NCBI lineage: Bacteria > Pseudomonadati > Pseudomonadota > Alphaproteobacteria > Rhodobacterales > Roseobacteraceae > Roseovarius > Roseovarius nanhaiticus. Next base: position 23,424 of record NZ_FTNV01000006.1, read on the forward strand.
CGTCGCCCAGGGCAGCTCGGTCATGATGCGCTCGAAATTGACGATGATGTAGGTGATCGAAACCGTCACGGTCAACACCATCACGGCATCGATCGCGATCCCCAGCGGACGCAGGCGCGAGTCCGGCCAGAGTGGATACATTAAAACTCCGAGCGTGGCGATGATGCCGACGAAGATCCCCCTTTGCACGAGGGATTCGAAGGGACCGGAAAACGACGTGTAGAAAATGAAGATGCCGAGAAAGATGGATAGCGCCGAGATGATGCGGCCGCGCAGGGTGGGCGGTTCAGCACTCGCCATGTCGTGATACTCCGGTTTTCATCATGCGATACGGTCAGGATCTGGCGCCGGCCCTGATAGGGGCCGGCGCCGCAATCATGTCAGCGCAGTCGATCTGGGACGGTGTAGCCGGCCTCTTCGTAGTAGCGGATGGCACCCGGATGCAGCGGACTGGTCGCGTAATCCAGCGTCAGCTGCGCGAGGTCCTGCCCCTTGACGGTTGGAAAGGCGGCGGCCTGTGCATCCATGTTCTCCATCACCGCCTTAGTGATGTCATAAGCCGTCTCATCGTCCATGCCGGGACGGGCGGAGACACCGATCATGAAGCCCCAAGTCTTGTAGGCGCTGGTATTTTCCATATCGCCACCCGGCATTTCGACGATCGAAAGCTCCGGGAGGTTCTCCTGGATCTTGGCGACCTCTTCGTCACTGAGGCCGACGACCTGAAGGGGCGTGAAGGCGGCGATGTCTGTGGTCAGTGCGTCGAATTTCGTGCCCACGGCCGATTTGACGAACCCTTCCGAGCGGTCATCTTTGATTGCGTTCGCGAGTTCCCCGTTCGTCCCGCGGACCCAGTCCGGCTGGATGTCGAGGAGGCCGAAAACATCTTCGGAGGTAGCTTCGGTCGAGGAGCCGCGCATTCCCGGCCCCATTGTTACACCGTCGAGGTCGGACAGAGATGCATATTCGCCGTCGCGCTGCATCACGACGTTCTGCGGTGCCAAAGAGTAGGCCCATAGTAGCTTGGACTCGATGGGATTGCCTTCGAACGCCTTTACGCCGTTATAGGCATGATAAAGCGACGACGTGGTGATCAGACCGATGTCCAGCTGGTCGCGCGCCATCCGTTTGAGATTGTCGACTGTCGCGCCGGTCTCGACAACGCTTGCCTGATATTCGTCGGAAAGCGCGTCGTTCACGATGCTCGTGAGCGCCGCAAAATAGGCATAATGCGCGCTCTGAGAGTTTGTCGCGCCAAAAGCGAGACGCTCTTGGGCATCGGCGCCGCCTGCAAGAGCGCCGGCGGCTACGAATGCAGCCCCGCCGAGTATGGATTTGGTGAACATGCTGGTCTCCTCCCGAGATGCGTTAGCAAAAAAAGCAAACTGCTTCGGCGAAAAGATTGCAATATTTTCCAATTCGAATGAAATTATTTCATCCGTGGGTCGCGCGAAGGCGCATCTCGCCAGGCAGGATCCGGATGCCGCCGTGCGCGCTGTCAGGATCAAAGATCATACCCACCGCCTGATGCAGCATCCGGCGCACTGGCTGGCGCACGGTCGTGAGGCGATAGCTTTCCCATGAGGCCATGGGAATGTCGTCAAACCCCACCACCGCCACGTCCTCCGGCACCCCAACGCCCATACGCCGTGCGGCGTCCAGCGCGGCGAGTGCCATGAGATCGTTGCAGCAAAAAAGGGCGTCGATGCGCGGTCTGATTTGGAAAAGTCGCTCTGCGGCCCCAAACGCGGCTTCATATTGAAAGCCGCCCACTTCGGTCGCGAACACGTCCTGTGCCGCGTCGCGCAGCGCATCCGAAAGCCCGCGCGCGCGCTCGAGATGAGTGGAGGTATCGATCCTGCCCCCGAGGAAGCTAACCCTTTGCCGCCCTCCGTTGATAAAAAGCGCTGCGACATCGCGCGCGCCGGCATAATTATCGCAACAGACCGCATTCGAGTGCCTGTCTGCCTGTATCCGGTTGTAATGGACGACCGGCATGCGGGCGGCCTTGCAGGCCCGTCCGAGCCGTGACGACATCACCGCCGACGCGACGATCGCCCCGTCTACCCGGTAGTCTAGCACTTGCTCGAGGACATCATCGACCAGTTTGCCCTCGGGGATCGTATGAAAGATCATCCGGATTCCACGCTCGAACAGGATTTGTGACATCACCTCAATGGTCGCCGGATAGAAGGGGTTGAGAATGTCCCCCACGACAAGCGCAACAGTTGGGTGGGCGAAACCGTCCGAGAACCTTGCAGTGGGCCCCGAATACCCAAGCTCCTTGGCGACGGCAAGTATCGTGGCGCGTGTGTCCGAGGCTATGGACGCACCGGGACGAAAAGCTCGGCTGACCGCAGAAACAGAGTAGCCTGTCCTATACGCGATGGTCTTTGCTGTCACCTTGGTCAAACCGGAACGGTCCCGTTTTTCTGGACAGGCTCGCGGCGGTGCCGAACCTGTTTTGATCATTCATCCCTGTTCTGGCTGAGCTACACCCGCGACACCAGCTCGCAGACCTGCGTGGATATCGGCTTTTGCCATGGCAACATATCCCGATAACACGTCTGCAGATAAGAATTTGTCCATGATTATCGAGACCAGTCAACATCATCGCTGATCTGCCCCCGCCGAGTGGTCCAGTTTTATTGTTAGTGCATCGTCAGCCTCTGGTCCATTGGTACGAATGCTCCTGGTGCGGGCGGGCAAATCAACTTCCCAACGAAGAGGGGTGCTGCAATTCCTATCCCTCCCGTTCGCCATACGACCAAAACGGATACAGTTTTTCGTTGGAAGGCTGCCGGAAAACAATCTGAGGTGATGAAGGCCGTTCGAATAGAGCTTGTTGGACGACCTGACTTCGCGGGAAAGATGTTGTCGTATGCGGATCGCAGGATATGGGACGCTGCCAACGGTCATGTCACGCCGGGCAATGCAAATAAATGGCGCGAATGGAACATGGCACGCCATATCACTCGTGTTTGTTCCGAATTAGCAACGATGTCCGGTCTCTGGTTCGTGGACGAAGTGGAGTATGACGAGCCTGAAGAAATTAACATTTTCGCTGATAGCTAGTTGTTTCATTCAGATGCACCCACAAGTTCACCCTGCACAAAAGTTGGCTGCAACGAGCTGCTAGGTCCAAACTATGATGGCCGGCGAATGGCTGGTTTAATTTGATGGTTGTTGATGACAACGCATAGATGTGCCGATCGTTAGATACGACGAGATAAAAACTCTATTGGCGCCGCTGATCACCTGCATGCATCCTCCGGTCAATGGGGGCTGGACGGCGGGCTAGAAGCGGTAGAAGCGCCGCGCGGTGCCGCCGAGGATCTGCGGCAGATCATCCGGCGCGACATCGGCGATCAGCTCAAACGCATCGCGGTAAAGCAGATGTAGCTTGTCCACCGGGAAGTTGCTTCCGAACATGGTGCGGTTCGCGCCGAAGAGGTCAATGATCTCGGCTGTCAGATCGCGGGCACCCTGACCCATGTCAGTGCCAAAATACATGGCATATCCCGACAGTTTTACATGAACATGATCGAGCGCCGCCAGTGCCGCCATCCCGCGTCGCCAGCGCGCGGCGCCCGCCGCACTCAGGTCATACGGACTACCAAGGTGGTCGATGGCCACCGGCACTTCGGGATGACCGGCCAGAAACTCGGCCGCCGCCTGCATCTGCTCCGGGTAAAGCTGCAAATCGAAGCTGAGCCCTCGGGCGCCCAAGCTGGCAAATCCCGCCCGCCACCCAAGGTCGCGAAGGTAGTCACGCGGGGCAAAGCTGATCTCGGGTCGATCCTCCTGCCGCGCGATAATCTGGCGGATGCCTCGAAAGTTCGAATAGGCCATGTGCCGATCGAGTAGGTCATCCAGCTCCGGCGCGGCTAGATTGACGAACCCGACAATCATGATGGGAAAGCACGCGCTGTCGCTTATTTTTTGTATGAACCGCGTCTCGGCTACCGGGTCGGACAGGCTGTTATCGACCTGAACATGCACCGACCCCGCAACGCGATCCGGCGCCGCCTCGTTCAAAAACTCGGGCAAGAGATAATCCCGCTGGATGGGCGCCGGATCGCCAAACTGGCGGCGCCCCGATTTTTTCAGCCAGACCCAGCCGACGCCCTCGGGGTCCGTATCGGGTGCCCAAATGTGGTGATGTGCGTCAACGACGCTAGGCAAAACCATGTCGCGGCCCCGATGCATCCCGTAGGCGATCCCCGACGAGATTGATCGAGAAGATCAGTATGAGGAGCGCACAGCCCGGCAGGAGCGAGATCCACCACTCGCCATTCAGAAGGTAGGAAAACCCGTTCGAGACGAGGCGCCCGAGGCTCGGTTCGGTGATGGGCAGACCGACGCCGAGGAAGGACAGCGTCGCCTCGAGCGTGATGGCATGCGCGAACTCGATCGTCGCCACGACTGAAAGTGGTCCCATGCAATTGGGCAGGATATGGCGTAGCAGCAGCCGCGTGCTGGAATAGCCCATGAGGCGACCCGCCTGCACATACTCTTTGTGCCGCTCCGATAGTACCGAGGCGCGCACGGTGCGGGCGAAATAGACCCACTGGACAGTGACCAGCGCGATGATCGTATTCTCGACCGCGCGGCCAAGGATGGCAAGCAGCACCAGCGCTACCAGGATCGCGGGGATCGACAGCTGGATATCGACGACACGCATCACGATGCGGTCGGTCCAGCCGCCGTAATAGCCGGCGAGCAGCCCCAGCGCGGTGCCGATCACGAAGGCGAAAAAGCCGGACACTGCGGCCACCATCAGGCTGATGCGCAAACCATAAAGGATCGCACTATAAAGATCGCGCCCCTGATCGTCCGTGCCCAGCGGCGGCGCGCTGCCCGAGAACGACGCCTCGCCGGGCGCGAGACGCGCATCGAGGATCGAGAAGGTCGAGAGGTCATAGGGATCGTGGATCGCCAGCCATGGCGCAAAGATCGCGGCAAGGATCAAGAGGATCAGAACGATTAGGCCGATGGTCGCTAGTGGCGCGCCCTTGATGAAACGGCGCATCGGCGCCCAGCGGGGGAGAGTTGCAGTGCTCATTTCAACTGTGCCCTCGGATCGAGCCATCCATAGACCAGATCGACGATCAGGTTGATGGCGATGAACAGGACCGAAGTGACCAGCATGTAGGCCACGATCAGCGGGCGATCGAGCTGGTTGATCGCGTTGATGATCAGCCGCCCCATACCCGGCCAGGCAAAGATCGACTCGGTCACAACGGCGAAGGCGATGAGAATGCCGAATTGCAGTCCGATCATCGTGACGATGGGGATTGAGATGTATTTCAGCACATGGAGGCGCACCACCCTGCCCCGGCTGAACCCCTGCGCGCGGGCGAAACGCACGAAATCGAGGCTCATCGCCTCGCGCATGCCCGAGCGGGTCAGGCGGATGAGGAAGGCCATGGGAAAGATCGACAGGTTCAGCGCCGGCATCAGGACATGGCTCCACCCATCGGCGGTGAAGAGACTGGACCGGACGCCGAGAAAGCTGCCGACGTCGCCCCGTCCGCCCGAGGGCAGCCAGCCCAGCCAGACAGCGAAGACCATGATGAGCAGCAGACCGACGAGGAAGGTGGGCAGCGAGAAGCCCATGATCGAGCCGGTGACGATCCCCCGGTCCAGCATGGTGCCGGGGTTCATCCCCGCAATCAGGCCCAGTGGGATGCCGATGAGAATGGCGAACATCATGGCCACTGCGGCGAGTTCCAGCGTGGCGGGCAGACGCTCGAAGATCACCTCAATGGCCGGCTCGCGGAAATAGAAGGATACGCCCAGATCGCCGCGCAGCGCATTGCCGAGGAACGCGAGATATTGCTCGGGCAAGGACCGGTCCAGCCCCAGCTGCGCGCGGAGCGCCGCCTCGGCGACAGGACCGGCGTCCGAGGACAAAAGCAGGTTCACCGGGTCGCCGATGGCATAGATGCCGACGAAGACCAGCAGCGAGACGAGCGCAAGCGCGACCAATGCCTCGATCAGTCGTTTGATGAGATATGTGGTCATGCCCGCGCCCGCCCTTGATTTACTTCGTGATGTTATGGGCGCGGAACGCCTCGTCGGGCATGGTGGAATAGCCCATGTCCCCGCGCAGCGCGACGATCACATTTTGCGCATGAAGCGGGATCAGCGCGTGCTGGTCCATGAACATGCGCGTGGCCTTGGCCAGCTCGGCGTCGCGCTCCTCCAGATCCATCAGCTGCTCGGCCATCTTCAGCTGTTCATCTCCTTCGGGATAGCTGAAGCCGCCATTCCAGCTGCCAAAGCCCGCCTCGGCGTCCTTGGTCACCAGAACCGAGCGCAGCATCGAGCCGCTGTTGCCCTGCGCGTTGCCCCAGCCCAGCATGAAGAAAGGGAACTCGCCCGCGCGCATCCGCTCGAAATAGACGGATTTGGGCATGGTATCGACGGTCAGGTCGATGCCCACCGCGCCCAGCATCTGGCCGACCGCCTGACAGATCTTGGCATCATTGACATAGCGGTCATTGGGGCAGCCAAGCGTCATGGCAAAGCCGTCCTCGTAGCCTGCTTCGGCGAGCAGGGCCTTGGCGCGCTCGGGGTCGTATTCCACCGGGCCGAGCGTGTCGTCGGTGCCCATGAAGCCTGAAGGCACAGGCTGATTGATCGGCGTGGCCAGCCCTTCCATGATCCGCTCGATGATGAGGGGCTGGTTGACGGCCAGCGAGATCGCCTCGCGCACCTTGACGTCGCGCAGCGGGTTCGTGTCGAGCGCGCTGCCATCCTTGGCGGTCAGCATCGGCGCCTGCTCGGGCACGGTGTTGAACTGCAGGAAAATGGTGCGCGCCGAGGGGCCGCTGACGATCGAGATCTCGTCATTCTCTTTGAGGCGGCTCACATCGAGCGGCGGCACGCCGTCGATGATGTCCACATCGCCAGCCAGAAGCGCTGCAACACGTGCGGAATCATCCGGCATTTCACGCATCGTGACCTCGTCGGCGGCAGGCGCGCCATCCCAATAGTCGGGATTGCCCTTGAGGCGCAGCGCCTGCCCGCGATCCCAGCCGACAAACTGATAGGGGCCAGTGCCGATGGCCGCCTCGCCGCTGTTGAACATGTCTGTCGTCACGTCCTCGGGCAGCTCGTCCGAGATGACGAACGCGGTATAGAGCAGCGTCAGAAGGTCCGGCGTCGGCACTTCGGTATGCAAGCGGATGAGATGCGGGTTCAGAACCTCGACTTCCTTGATGGCCGACATCTTCTCGGCGTTGAGCCCGTCGGAACCGGGCACATTCGGCAGACGCTCCAGCGTCGCGATCACGTCCTGTGCGTCGAAATCGCTGCCGTCGTGGAATTTGACGCCCTCGCGCAGCTTCATCTCCCATGTGGTGTCGTCGATCACGGTCCATTCCGTGATCAGCGCCGGGGACGGCTGAAGGTCGGCGTTCGACAGGATCAGCGGATCGTAAATGTGGCGGTAATACGCCTCGTCCGAGCCGAGCGCGCCCAGTTGCGGGTCCATCGAGGACGGGCTGACGGAAATGCCGACGACCGTCTCGGCGGCCAGCGGTGCGGCGAGAGCGGTCGCCGCAAGTGCGGTGCTGGCCAGAAGGTTTGATAGTCTTGTCATTGGTCTTCTCCCTGTTGCGGTTGCTGTGTCAAACATGCGCCGGCGCCTCCCGCGCCAGCGTCGCGCCGGGCGCGAATTTCGGCGAGGTCGCCAAAAGATGTTGGGTATAAGGGTGCTGCGGGGCGTCGAAGATCGCCTCCGTCTCGCCGATCTCGCGTATCTGGCCCTGCTGCATCACGGCGATCCGGTCGCAAAGCTGGCGCACGACGGCGAGGTCGTGACTGACGAAGAGAAGCGTGAGGTTGAGGCGGCTGCGCAAGTCTCCGAGGAGGTCCAGAACCTGCGCCTGAACCGACACGTCCAGCGCCGAGGTCGGCTCGTCGCAGATCAGGAAATCGGGATCGAGCACCAGCGCGCGGGCAATGGAAATGCGCTGGCGCTGGCCACCGGAAAATTCATGCGGGTATTTTGCGCCATCGGCCTCACTGAGGCCCACCAGCTCCAGCGCATTTATGCCGCGGTCCCTGGCCGCCGCGCGGCTTTCGGCCTTGCCGGTGACCATCTGCGGTTCGACCAGCGCGGCCAGCACGCGTTGGCGCGGGTTGAGCGAGGCGAAGGGATCCTGAAACACCATCTGCATCTGCAAAACTTCGCTGCGCATGGCGGGTGTGACCGCCAGCCGGGTGATGTCGCGCCCCTCATAGGTGACGCGCCCGCGCGTGACGGGTTGAAGCCCGCAGATGACACGCGCCAGCGTCGATTTGCCCGAGCCGCTCTCGCCCACGATCCCGAGGCTCTCGCCGCGCGCAATGCTGAGGCTGATATCCGACAGCGCATGCACCTCGCGCCGCGCGGCGGCGCGCAGGCGGCGCGGCCCCTCGAAGACGACGCCGACGTTCTGCACCGAGGCAATCGTATCGCTCCCGGCCTCGGGCGCGTCATGGGCGAACCGCTCCATTCGCGTATCCGAGCGTGGCACCGAAGCGATCAGCGCCTTGGTATAGCTTTCCTGCGGGTCAAAGAGCACATTGGCCTTGGCCCCCGCCTCGACGACGCGGCCATGCTGCATCACGACGACGCGGTCGGCGATCTCGGCCACCACGGCCATGTCATGCGTGATCAGCAACACGCCGATCTGACGCTCGCGCGCCAGTCGCTCGATCACCTGCAGGACTTCGGATTGGACCGAGACGTCGAGCGCCGTCGTCGGCTCGTCCGCGATCAGCAAATCAGGCTCGCCCGAAATGGCGATGGCGATCACGATACGCTGGCGCTGCCCGCCCGAGAGCTGGTGCGGATACTGGCGCAGGCGCGTTTCCGGCTCTGGGATGGCGACCTGCTTCAGCAGTTCTATGGCCTTGGCGCGGGCGGCGGATTTGCCGATCTCGGCCGCGTGCATGATGGCGGGGATCATCTGCTGGCCGATGGTCAGCACCGGGTTCAGCGACGATAGCGGATCCTGGAAGATCGCCCCGATCCGCCGCCCGCGCAGGCCGCGCATCCGCGCCTCGGGCAACTGGGCAAGGTCGGTGCCATCGAGCATGATCCGCCCCGTCTCGATCCGCCCCGGCGCGTCGATCAGGCGCATGACGGCAGCGGCGATCGTGGATTTCCCCGCCCCGCTTTCGCCCACCACGCTCACGATCTGGCCGCGCTCGATTGTCAGACTCGCCTCGCGCACGGCCATATGATCCGCCACGCCCTGCAGCGCGTCGCCCGGATACCGGATGCTGAGACCCGCGATATCCAGGAGCGGGTGGCTCATTTCCAAACTTCCTCGCAGACGCGGGCGAAATTCTCGCCCAGAACGCCGCGCACATCCTCGTCCGACCAGCCGGCTGCCAGCATGAGGTCGATGAGCTCCAGCACCTGCTCGGGCTGGGCAAAACCGGCCCGGCGGCGCTGCACCGGCGGGCTTTCGGGCCACATATGCGGGAATTTCTCGACCCAATCCCAGAACCCGCCCACGTCGAGGACGAAATCGAGGCCGAGGCCCAGATGCCGCGGGCCTACAAGCTGCGCCATGTAGTCAAGATGCTTGAAGATCGACTGCGAGGACGCCTTGGGATCGTCGAGGAATTCGCCGAGGCCATTGACGCCGATCACGCCGCCGGTGGCCGCGCATTTCACGATCTGTTCGTCGCGGATGTTGCGGTAGTGCGGCACCACGCCATAGGCGTTGCAATGCGAGAAGATGAAGGGTGAGGTCGCCACATCCATCGCGTCCATCGTGGTGGTGACGCCCGAATGCGTGCCATCGACCAGCATCCCGACGCGGTTCATCTCCTCTACCACGGCCACACCCCAGTTCGACAGGCCGCTGTCGTTTCGTTCCGAGCAGCCGTCACCGACGCGGTTGCGCGCGTTATAGGCCAAGAGCGCATGGCGCACGCCCAATTCGTAGAAGAGGCCGACCATCCCCAGATCGTCGTCGAAATGCTTGGTTTCCTGAAGGTTGTAGATCAGCCCCAGCTTGCCGGCCGCCTTGGCCGCGCGGATATCGGCCACGCTGCGGCAGCGGACCATCGTCTCACTGCGCGCCTCGATGGCCCGGCCCACGCGGGCGAAATGGGCGATGGTTTCGGCGAGGTTTTTTTCCGGCCCCATGACGGTCAGCGAAATGAGGTCCACGCCCGCCGCCGCGAAGCGCGGCAGGATGCGGTCCGTTTCGACATAGTCCGGCGTCCAAGGCAGCGTCATGTCCCAGACCAGCGCATCCTCCAGCATCGCCAGCGCCTCGGGCGTGGCGGCGGCGCGCACCTCGTCCAATTTCAGGCTCTCGTTGTAGCGCTCGGTCATTCCGCCGCCTCCTCTTGCGATTTTCCGGTGATGAGCGCCCGGAGCGCACCCAGATCGGCCCGCTCGGCCTGGGCCAGCGCCAAGAGCGGCGCCTCGCGCGCCTGCACCTTCAGCGCGGCTGCCTCCAGAACGGGCGCGGCACTTTCGGGGATCACGACAGCGCCGTGGCGGTCGGCGTGGATAATCTGGCCATCCTCGACGCGCATGCCGAAGACCGAGGCGCCCGCGCCGTAATCCAGCCAGTGAACATGTGCATGGCTGGGCGCGACCTTGCCCGCGATGATCAGGAAACGCGGGTCGAGATCGCCCAGATCGCGCACGACGCCATTCGTGACCGCGCCGACCGCGCCCAGGGACCGATGAAGCGCGGAATGCACCTCGCCCCAGAAGGCACCGATGGGGTCGGTATCCGTGTCCTCGACCACGAGGATCGTGGGCAGATCGCAATTCGCGACATATTCGTAATAGCCGATCTTGAGGGCATTATTCTCCTCGGGGCCGCGCCCATGCGGCGCGCGGGCAGCGATGCGCGCAGTCTTGGCGCGCCCGCAAATGGCGCGCGCGCCCTCGGGCAAGCTCGCCCCGTCGGGCGCCGCGATCATCGTCTGGGTGGTATATCCTTCCAGCCGCGTCGCCGGGTCGATCAGTTCGAGCGCGTTGCAGATCGTCGGCGTGTCGAAACGCGCCAGCGCCGCCAGATGGTCGGATGTGACGGTCATGATATATCCTCGAGATTGGCGATCAGATGCGGCTGCAATGTGCCATCGAGCGCGGCCAGCGCGTTCTCGGCAGTGATGCGCGCCATGCGCAGACCCGTCTCGACAGTCAGCGCGGCGGAATGCGGGCTGGCGATGATATAGGGGCTGGCGAAAAGCGGATTTTCGGGCTGCGGCGGCTCTATGGCGAAAACGTCGAGGCCTGCGCCGCCCAAGGTGCCTCCGGCATCCGGCAAGGCGGCCATAAGCGCAGCCTCGTCGATCAGCTCGCCCCGCGCGGTGTTGATCAGGAAGGCGCCCGGCCTCATCGCCGCCAGCCGCGCGGCATCCATCAGCTTGTCCGTCTCGGGCGTCAGCGGGCAATGGAGCGAGACGATATCGGCGCGCTCCAGCGCGGCCATCAGATCTGCCTCGTACACGATGCCCTGCCCGGCCTGCGCCGCCTGATCGGCCACCGGATCGAAGGCCGCAACCTCCATGCCAAAGGCCTGTGCCAGCCGCGCCACGCGCCTGCCTATGCGACCCACCCCCACCAGCAGAAGGCGCCTGCCCGAAAGCTCATGCGTCGGCCACTCCGGATCGTTGATATAGCCACCCGAGCGCGCCCGCGCGTCGTACTGCATCACGCGTCGCGAGAGGGCCAGCATCAGCATCAGCGCATGCTCGGCCACCGATCCGGCATTCGCATCGCCCACAGTGGCAACGGGAATGCCCCGCGCCGAAAGCGCCTCCATCGGCAGGTTGTCGAGGCCGACGCCGTGTTTCGAGATCGCCTGGAGACGCTCGGCACGGGCCAGCATGTCGTCGGTCAGCGGCGTGTTCTTGATGCAGATGACATCGGCCTCGCCAATCAGCTCCATGATCCCCTCGGGCGTCGGCGCGTCGAGGCGGATCAGCCCGATATCCTCGCGTGCCGCCAGCAGCGACAGCCCGGCCTCGTGAAGCGGCTTCAGGATCAGCACCTTGGGCATCACCGCCCTCCCTTGCGCGGCGCGGTCGCAAGAGGCGTCACGTTGCTGTCGCGGTAGCGCCCATCCGGCCAGCGGCGCACGTAATCCTGCGCGAGGGCGGCGAAACGGTCGGTCACCGGGTCCGCGCCCGACTGCCACGCCATGTCGGTCTGAAGGCTGGCGCCCGCGTCGATGATCGGGCACAGGACGATCCCGCTGCGCGCCGCGTTCTCGACGCATTCGGGATAGATGGTGATCCCGATCCCCGAGGCGACGAGGCCCATGACAACGGATGTGTCCGGCCCCTCGGCCACGATATCGGGAAAGGCGCCGACGGTCGCGTAGACCCGGCGCAATTCGTTGCGGTAGACCTGCCAGCGGCTGCGATCGCCGATGACCAGGGGCTCGCTCACCGTCTCGGCAAGGCTGAGCGCCTTGCGCCGGGCCAGCGGGTGCGTCTCGGCCATGACGGCCACAAGGCTCTCGCGCCAAACGCAGGCCACGTCGAAGCGCGCATCGCTGACCGGGCCGATCCCGAACGCCACATCGATCTCGCCCGCCGCGAGCCGCGCCATCTGCGTCTCGGTGCCCGAGCGGACCATGCTAACATGCACATCCGGCACGGTGCTGCGGAAGGCCTGCACAATCTGCGGCAAGGGACCGGAAATGGCGAAGTCGTTGTAGCCGATGCGAATTTCGCCCACCGCGCCCTCCTCGGCGCGGCGCGCGCGCGTGAGCGCCGTCTCGAGCTGGGCCAGAACCTTTGGCGCTTCGCGCTTCAGCGCCGCGCCCGCGCCAGTGAGGCGAACCTGCCGAGTCGTGCGCTCGAACAGCTTCATGCCGATCCGCGCCTCAATCCCCGCCACCCGGCGGCTGAGCGCGGATTGGTCGACGTTGAGCCGCTCCGCCGCGCGGGTGAAGCTCAGATCCTCGGCCACGATCAGGAACGTGCTGAGATCGCCGATGTCTATATTGGCCACTAGTCGTCCTCCAGGATGCAACAGAGGGAAAGCAATGCCCCTGAGCGTATGCTAGACGTTACCGCAGCGATAATTGCGAAAACATGGCAAAGTTAGCCTTGATTAATGCGATAATTGCATGGGTAAGCAGACGGCGATCTGCGCTGTTGATGGCAAGGTCGGTTCCAAGTGAAACTCGGGGCGGGGCGCGACCTACTCTCCGCCGATCTCATGGAGACTATTTGTGACCATGATCGACGCAAGCGCCATCGCGGCAAAAATCAACAGCGTCACCTGCGGCCCGGCCAACGAAGCCAGTGCGCCGAAAAGGCCCGATCCCAGCAAAGCTACTCCTATTACTGTGTTCGAAACTGCCGTATAGGCAGCACGGCGATCATGCGGGGCCATATCTACCAGATAGATCACCCGTCCTTGCCGCACGCCGTGATAGGCAATCATCAGCACGAACAGGACCAGAGGCAGCGCCCAGATCGTGCCCGCCATGCCCGCCTGCTGCGCCGTCCAGCGCAGCTGCACCAGCAAAATGGCCAGAACGGTGATCGGCGCCGCCGCAGCCAGCCAGTGAAGGGCATCCAGAGGGATCAGGGAATTGTCCATGGTCAATCACTACGCCTTGCGGAGGGTTTAGGTACGCAGCGGATGCGCGCGGATGGCCTGCGCAGCAGGCGCGCGCGCCCCGCGAAGCTGCAGATCGGCGCAGATCCAGAGTACGAATGCAAATGGCAGAAGAAAGACGGTCATAGGAGCAGCCCCTCGGATTGGTAACGGCCCTCAGATCGGGGCCATTGACTCTTTCAGGCTCGCATACCGGCAAAGGCCGTTCATTGATCCACGTTAACCTTGCCGAGCAATCCGGCAAAAGCGGAGGCAGCACTCAGAATGTACCGGATTTGGCAGCACCCGCAGGCTATCAGACGACATGCAAACCGACCTTCGTGACAGACCTCCGACCCTGATCGCATCTCGATAGGCGGAGCGTTCTTCAGCACGAGGCGCGGCGAAGGCACGAAAAGAGCCCAGATCTACCCTTGTTAGAATCTAAGGAGTGTTCATAATAACTTTGATATCAACGGGTCTAACACCATGATTTATGCATTCTGCGCCTCTGTCATCTTGGCTATCATTTTCTCTTCTGTAGTTGCGGGGAACAAATTTCCGACAGCGGCGCGTTTGCCAATGCAATGGGGGTTGAACGGTAAGCCTACATGGTCAGCGCCTCGCACCGCTGCACTTACATTCACGCCAGTCTTGGCAATTATCGTCACAGGCTCTTTTATCGTTGTCGCGGGGGCTGCAACTCATATCGTCGCAATAGTGGTTAGCTTGTTTTTCGCAGCACATCTCCTGCATCTATGGCTGGTTTATCGGCATTTGATGCGGCCCTGAAGGTCCGCAATGTCCGCTCACCGCACCTTCGCGCGTCTTTCGTCCTAGGCCTGGTCCGTATCAGAGATGTTGGTCAGGTGGATTGGCTTCGCTGACGGAGCCTGCCGATAGGTTTCCGCAAACCGAACGCGACGTATTCCTTTTGCAAAACATTCGTCAACAGGTCCCGGCCCGCAGATGCGCATAGCGTGGCTGACAGGGCGCGCGAGGCGCCCTGCCCCTCTGCCTCAGGTCAGCATTTTGCCCAGAAGCGTGCCGGGCCCGCCGCCCGTGCTGGCGCCGGGCCAGACGGCGGCGCCGGTGTGATAGAGCCCGTCAATCGGCGTCGTGCCGTCCGAATAGCCGCGCACGGGGCGAAAGATCGCGTTCTGCGACAGGTGGTGACTGCCGCAGACCTGATCGCCGCCCACAAGATTGGGATTGTCCGCCTCCAGATCCAGCGGCGAGACGCAGCGCATGCCCAGCACCCTGCCCCGCAGACCCGGCGCGTGCCGCTCGACCAGATCCAGCACGCGCTCGGCAAAGGGCGCCAGGGCGCCGTCCCAATCGGTCGCCGTAATCTCGCCCGCCGCATCCCCCGCGATCTCGCCCGGCACCATGCGCACTTGCAGCCAAAGCGTATGCTGACCCTCGGGCGCGCGGCTGGGGTCGATGGCTGTCGGCTGGCCGACGACGACCACCGGCTCTTCGGGCAGAAGGCCAGCCAGCGGCTGTTGATAGGCGCGCGCCATGACGTCGAGTGTGGGCGCGATGGTGACATAGGCATACTCGCGCAGCTCCGGTCCCGCGCTCCAATCTGGCAGGTCCGAGACGGCCAGATGGATCATCACAGTGCCGGGTGCATGGCGAAACTCGGCCAGGCCTGCGTCGTAATGCGCGGTGCCCGTCCCGCCGGTCAGCCGTGCCAAAGCGCCGGGTGCGACGTTGGCGATGACCGTGCCCGACTCCAGGCTGCGCCCGTCCGCCAACTCGACGCCGCGGGCGCGCCCGCCCTCATGGATGATGCGCGTGACCTCGGCGCTGCATTCCACCGTGCCGCCTTGCGCCTCGATCTCGGCCACCATGGCAGCGATGATGGTCCCCGAGCCGCCCCGGCCCAGCCACATCCCGCCCGCCTGATCGCCGAACGCCTCAAGATAGGGAAAGATCGCGCCCGAGGCGATGTCCGGCGCGTAGTCGATATGCATCCCCCACGGGGCCAGCGCGGCGCGGATCTTGTCGCTTTCAAAGGTGCGGCCCAGCCAATCGCGCGGCGATGACAGGCAAAACCGCGCCAATTCCAGTGAGCCGCCCCAACCGAACTGGCGCAGCGCGCTCCAGCCCAGCCCCGCAAGCGCGGTCCATTTCATCGGGCTGCCCATCAGCCCGCCGATGACGCCCGCCCGCGCATCAAACCCGTCGCTGAGCGCGCGCCAGGTCTTCGTGTCCTGCTCTGACAGCGCCTTGACGCGCGCCAGGTTGGCCTCGCGATCAGTGCCAACGCCAAACCACGAGCCGTCATCATAGACAGAGGCAAAGCAATGCTCGGCATGGGCGAATTCGGCGCCGCGCACCTCCAGCGCCTCGCCGAAATCGGCGTAGAAGGCCGAGTTGCGGAAATTCGACAGGTTCATCGCCGCCCAGTCATGGTGAAAGCCGGGCTTGGTCAGCTCGGACGTCTTGACGGCGCCGCCGGGGCTGCCTGCCTGTTCCAGCACGCGCACCGACCACCCGGCGCGCAGCAGATACAGGGCGCAAATCAGGCTGTTATGTCCCGATCCGATGATAATGGCGTCTTTGCTCTCATGGCTCATGGCTGGCTCCCGGCAAATCGTCCCCCGGCAGGGGGGTGTCATTCGTGCAGTCCTTTTGACCTATGCCCTGCCGCGCAAAGAGCAAGGCACGCTCTGTTGCGCGGGCCCGTACCGGCAGGCTATGACGCCCCATCGCCGTTCAGCAAGGACAGTAAAATGCCGCACTCACAGGACAATTCCATCCGGCGACACGGCCTCAAACCCGCCTGGGCCGAAGTTGTCCTCGCGTTCCTTCTTGCGGCGATCGCGGGCTGGATCGATGCGGTGGGCTTCTTGCATTTCGGTGGTTTGTTCGTGTCGTTCATGAGCGGGAACACGACCCGTCTGGGGGTCGATATCGGGCATGCGGATCCGCTTCTGATGCTCCTTCCGGCGGTGGTCATCGCGTGCTTTGTGCTGGGTGCCTTTGTCGGAACGCTGATTTATCGCGGCGCGCGCGGCTATGGCGGCGCATTGGTGCTGGCGGTCGTTGCGCTGACGCTCTGCGCCGCGCTGGTGCTGCACGGTCGCCACGGGATCGAGGCGGTCTTTGCGGGCCTGCTCGCGGCGGCGATGGGAATGCAGAACACGGCGATGCAGGGGGTGGCCGGTCATGCGGTCGGCCTGACCTATCTGACCGGGAACCTGACCAAGCTGGGACAGAACCTGGCCCTGATGATATTGGGCGAGGATACGGGGCGCAAATGCCTGCTGTTCGCCGGAATATGGGCCGCCATGTTCAGCGGCGCCATCGGGGGCGCGCTGGCCCATACCCGCGCGGATCTGGCCGCGCTCGGACCGGTGATGGTGCTGCTTGGGATCATTGCCATCCTTCGGGCAGCTTATGTCCGGATGCGGCATTAAAGCCCCATAGAGGCCTGCCCCACCACGCGGAAAAGCGCGCGGCGCGGTGTTTGCGGCGCCGTGCGTCCAGCGCGAGACGCTTGGAAAAAAAGCCGGGTTGCTGTACCATTCATGGCTATCCATGGGAGGATGCTGACATGACCGACAAGACAGTAACCGACACGGCACGGCCCGACAGCGCAGCCGTCACCGAAGCCGCAGAACAGCCCTCGCGCCGGGCATTTTTGGCGACGACCGGCCTGACCGCGCTTGGCGCCTACGCCGGAATGGCGATTCCCAATGGCGACGGCCTGGCGGCCTTCGCCCAGGCAAGCGGAACGACCGTCGAGGAGATCATGGCGGCCAAGGACGGCCTTGTCCTGATGAACGATCGCCCGCTCAACATGGAGACGCCCGCGCATCTGCTGGATGCCGACGTCACCCCTTACGAGCATTTCTTCGTCCGCAACAACGGCATGGTGCCGGAGACTGCTCTGGACATGGACGCCGAAGGCTGGACTCTCACCATCGACGGCGAGGTGGACACGCCGCTGGAGCTGAGCCTTGATGAGCTGAAAGAGCGGTTCGAGACCGTGACACAGCGGCTTGTGCTGGAATGCGGCGGCAACGGGCGCGCCTATTTCAATCCGGGCGCCTCGGGCAACCAGTGGACCACCGGCGCGGTGGCCTGCGCCGACTGGACCGGCGTGCGCCTTAGCGACGTTCTGAATGCCGCGGGGGTCAAGGACAGCGCCGTCTATACCGCCCATTACGGCAACGACCCGCATCTTTCGGGCGATCCGGACAAGGACGCAATTTCGCGCGGGGCGCCCATCGACAAGGCCATGGCCGAGGGCAGCATGATCGCGTGGGAAATGAACGGAGAGCCGATTCCGGCGGTACATGGCTTCCCTCTGAGGGTGGTGATCCCCGGCTATCCCGGCTCGGCCTCGCAGAAATTCCTGACCCGGATCTGGATTCGGGACCAGGAGCATGACGGCGCCAAAATGACGGGCTATTCCTACCGCGTCCCCGCCTACCCCGTCGCCCCCGGCACCGAAGTGCCCGAGGAGGATATGGTGGTCCTGACCGAAATGCCGGTGAAATCGCTGATCACCAACCCCCGATCCGGCACCGAGACCGCCGCCGGTCAGGCAACGGAAGTGCGGGGCCACGCTTGGGCGGGCAGCGGCGATATCCAGTCGGTGGACGTTTCGATCGACTTTGGCCAGACTTGGACCAAGGCCAATCTGGACCCCGCGAAAAACAAGTTCGCCTGGCAGCGGTTCCGTGCCGATGTGACCCTGCCCGAGGCAGGATATTACGAGGTCTGGGCGCGCGCCACCGACATGAACGGCGTGATGCAGCCCCCCGTTGTGCCGGGCTGGAACCCGCGCGGCTACGGCAACAACATGCAGCACCGTATCGCCCTGATCGCCACCTGACCGCAATGCGGGGGCAGGGCCAATGCGCCCTGCCCCGCTCTTATCCGAGAGGGCTCAATGACTTATACTACAGCCACGCCGCGCGCGGCGCTCCTTGCGCTCGGGCTTTGCGCAGCCAGTGCCGCGCAGGCCTATGACCCGATGGCGCCCGCCGCCAACCCCCTGACCCCCGCCGCGCCCCCCGCCGCGCCTCAGGCCGAGGCCAGGCAGACCGCCGCGCCCGACCCCGAGCTGGGGATGCTACCCAAGGGCGACGGCGCCGAGGCGACCTATTATCAATGTATCGCCTGCCACTCGACCGCGATCATCCGCCAGCAGCACCTGACCGATGCCCGCTGGGACTATCTGTGGACATGGATGGTCGAGGATCAGGGCATGTCCGAGCCTGACGAGGAAACCAAAGAGCAGATCCTCAGCTATCTCAAAAAGCATTTCTCGTCCGAACGGTAAGGCGCGGCCCCTGCCCCGCCGGTCAGGCGG
Organism: Roseovarius nanhaiticus; assembly: GCF_900156535.1. Lineage (NCBI taxonomy): Bacteria > Pseudomonadati > Pseudomonadota > Alphaproteobacteria > Rhodobacterales > Roseobacteraceae > Roseovarius > Roseovarius nanhaiticus. The sequence continues at coordinate 42,344 of NZ_FTNV01000006.1, forward strand.
TCATCCAAAGGCCGCATCATGGGCAGGTCGCGCGCCGATATCCGGCTCCGTTGACCGAAATCGGCTGTTGGCATATATTGCCAAAAAAGGAGATTTGCCGATGGTAACCCGCAACGTTGTCCTGACGGAAACCCAGGACCATCTGGTTCAGGCATTGGTGGCATCCGGGCGTTTTCAGAACGTAAGTGAGGCAATGCGCGCTGGTCTGAAACTGTTGGAGCAGGAGGAGGCACAGCTTGCCGAGATCCGAAAAGGCCTGCTTGAAGGTCTGGCGCAGGCCAAGGCGGGCGATCTTGCTGAGGGCAGCGGCAAAGACGCGATCCGCCGGGCCTTTGCGACTGCGCGCGCCCGTTCATGAGCCGATCCTTTCGGCTGACGCGTCGCGCAGAAGCCAGCCTTGTCGAGATCGCCCGCTGGACGATCGAGACTTTTGGGCCGCGCCAGTCAAAGCTTTACGAGGCAGAGTTGCTCAACCGCTGTGAAGGCATTTTGAGCGGCGCGGCGCACAGCCGCAGTTGCGCCGCCCTTGTGAACCAGGCCGATGACTTGCGGTTCATCAGGGCAGGAGAGCATTTTGTGGTTTTCTGGGACCAGCCCGAGGAGATCGTCATCGTAGATATCCTGCACTCTCGCTGTGATCTATCCTGTCACGTGGCGGCGCTGATGGCGCTGAAAAACGAAGGCGTATGATCAAGCGTGCCTGCCGCGCGCGCACATGGACAGGACCGCACAAGGAGGGTTGGCGACCGTATGCGAAACGAACAGACAGACGAGCGCGTCACGCCCACCGAACGCCGGGCGTTGCAGGATGCCATCGCGCGCGCATTGGAGGCGGCACGCGCCTCGGGCAGAACCGGCATCGCGGCAGCGATCGTTTCGGGCAACCGCGTGCTCGAAATTGCAGAAAATACTGTCCACGCTGCAAGTGATCCGACCAAGCACGCCGAGATGGTGGCCCTGGCCGCTCTGTCACAACGACAGGACCGCGAGGATCTGAGTGATTGCACACTAATCTCGACCCTGCAGCCCTGCGAGATGTGCCTTTCAGCGATGAGATTTGCGGGCATCCGCAAAGTCGTCTTTGCAGCACGGCAGGAAAATGTAGCGGCAAAGTATTTTGTCTTTCCACGGCTGCGCATCGAAGATTTCGCGGCCGCGGGCGAGACCTTCGAGCATGTCGGCGGCATCGGCGAGGCGGACGTTCTGTCGCTGTATGAGTGCGGGCAGGAATAGGCGTTGCCGTAATCCAAGGCGAACGGCGCGCGCCTTGCAAAAAGCCGGGCCAAACACCTTATCCCGGCTTTTCGGCACTTCCGGGCCCGGCCGCATCCAATCTGACGCCTTGAAGCAGCACAGCATCCATTCTGGTGCCATGGATCACCGAAATATTGCCCGTCGTCTCAAGGATGACCGCCCGGATCCGGGAAATGTCGCCCGCATTGGCCTCTCGCAGCTTGGCGATCAGATCGTCCTCTGTAACGCGGGTCTGCCGCAGTGCATCCCGAAGGATGACGCCGTCCTTCATCAAGAGAAGGGGCGTATTCTGCACCACCTCATCAAACCGGGAGGATGCATAGCGCAGGCGCGATACGGCATATTGAACACCAAACAACGCCGCCATGGCAGCCAGCGTTTGAACCAGCGGCGCCCACCCGCCCGACTGCGATGCACCTGCCAGAAGAGAGCCCATTGCGACGGTCATCACGAAATCGAAATTCGTCATTTTCGAAAATGACCGCAACCCGACGACGCGTACCAGCAATATTACCCAAGCAATCCCCAAGGTGCTGAGCAGCGCGCCCTTGGCCAGTGCGTCGAGTAGCGGTGGCTCAAAAAACATGGGACCTCCCGTGAAAAGGGCCGCACAATCGCCGGCGGCTCGGATGCCCATTCGAAACGGCAGACGCGGGATATTCGTTCCGCGACAGGCCGTGCGCGCAGCCGGGGGGCGCAGGCGGCGGCCGTCACCCGCAGGGCCCTGCGATCCTCCCACATCCGGCCGGGAAATAGCCGAACCTGCGCCGGTCATGGCGGGCAGGACCGCGATCCTGTCCGGCGGTCTAGAGCGTCACAGGGCGCCCGATCTTGCTGCGCCGATAGCGCAGAGGCCCGTCGCCCGGCACACCCGGCGGACATGGAACTGTCTGATCCGGCCAATGGTTTACCCATATGAATTCTGGAATCTTACCTTTTATGATCGGCTGGTGCCGCCGTCATATCGAAGCGACGTCACTGATCCTTTTGAGTATCAGTATCGGTGCCGTTTGGATGCTTGCCGAATTGACCGACGAGGTTGTCGAAGGCTCTACCCGAGACCTTGACCGCGATGTCCTGCTGCTGCTTCGCACGCCGGGCGATCTGTCCGATCCAATCGGTCCTTGGTGGCTGGAAGAGATGGGCCGCGACATCACGGCCCTCGGCGGTGTTGCGGTCCTGACGATCACGACGCTTATCATTGAAGTGGTCCCAGAAAACCGGACAGTCGGCTAAGGTGTATCCCAAAACTTTGAAGGGATACGAGAATGGCGAAGCGCCGGAACTTTACAGACAAGTTTAAAGCCAAGGTGGCGTTGGAAGCGCTGCGTGGCGATAAGACCGTGCAGGAGATCGCAGCAAAGCATCAGTTGCACCCGAACCAGGTCAGCACATGGAAACGGCAAGCTATCGACGGGACGGCTGATGTGTTTTCTGGTGGCAAGCAGAGCGGCCCGACGGAAGCGGAGGTCAAAGAACTGCATGCCAAGATTGGGAGGCTGGCCGTCGAGAATGATTTTTTGTCCGAAGGGCTGAAGCGGTGAGCCCGGCAGAGAAACGCTCCATGATCAAGCGGGATCACCCTGAGCTGAGCATCAGCCAGCAGTGCAAACTGGTGCGGCTATCGCGGTCGGCGTTTTATTCTACGCCCGTCGGGATCGACGCGGATACGCTGGCCATGATGAAAGAGATTGACCGGGTCTTCACCAAATATCCGTTCTTCGGCAGTCGTCAGATCGCTGCCTATCTACGAAGAGAGGGCACAGTAGTCGGGCGTCATCGCGTCAGGCGATTGATGGCGAAGATGGGCTTGGAGGCAATCTACAAACGCCCCCGAACCAGCCAACCGCACCCGCAGCACCCGGTCTATCCGTATCTGCTTCGAGGCATGCAGATCGACCGCCCCAATCAGGTCTGGTGCGCTGATATCACGTTCGTGCCGGTCAAGAACGGCTTCCTGTATCTGGTCGCGATCATGGATTGGGCTACGCGCAAGATGCTGAGTTGGAGACTGAGCAACACGATGCACGCAGACTTTTGCATAGACGCTTTGAATGAAGCCATTGCCAAACACGGTACACCGGAGATCATGAATACGGACCAAGGATCACAGTTCACGGGATCGGCCTGGATCAAAACGCTGACCGAGGCTGGCGTGCGCATCTCAATGGATGGACGCGGACGCTATCTGGACAACATCTTCATCGAGCGATTGTGGCGATCCCTGAAGCAGGAAGCGATCTATCTCGAAGAGATCAATGACGGCTTCCAAGCCCGGCATGTCATCAAGAACTGGATGGCATTCTACAACGCAGAGCGGCCCCATTCCGCGCTTGATCGGCAAACGCCTGACGACGCATACTGGACCGGCTTGGAAGAGCAAAAGGCAGCATGAAACCTAAACCCGATACACCTTAGAAACGCTGCAAACCTGTCCGAAAAAGTGGGACCACTTCACATGTCGTTGTTTTTTCTGCTGCTGCGCCGGTGGAGTTCGGCGCTCTACATGATGATCACCGTTGGTGGGGGCATCTTGATCAGCAGTTTCGCCAAGGATTTCTTCGGTCGCCCGCGACCTGACCTCGTGCCCCACGAGTCGATCGTTCATACCGCCAGCTTTCCATCGGGCCACTCCATGATGGCCGCGATCGTGTACCTGACGCTGGGCGTTCTGATCGCCCGAGTGCAGCCCAAATTCATCCTGAAGCTCTACGTCATGATCGTGGCAAGCGTTCTGACGCTGTGCGTGGGTATCAGCAGAATCTACATGGGCGTTCATTGGCCCACCGATGTCGCGGCAGGCTGGCTTGCCGGGGGGGCGTGGGCGATGATCTGTCTGATTGTGGCCCGCATCCTGGCGCAGCGCGGACATATCGAGGAAGAAGTCGTCGAAGAGGCCGGATAAGGCGGGCAACGCTGCGCCTGCCCGCAGACCGGCTCACAGCACCCCGGTTAGTGTCGAGGGCCCCCGCCCTTGCGCAAGGTCCACGCCTTCCACCCCAGATATGCCAACGCCGCCGCACCGGCCATGAATGCCAGATGCCTGGGCCGCACGCCTTGCCCCGTCGAGGTTGACTGCCCCGGCAAATAACGCGGATCCAGCAGGCGTGTGTCGGCAAGGAAGCTGCCTCTCCAATTCTCGTCCCCCGGCACGATGTCGCGCAGGCCGCGTCCCTCTGGCGCGTTCAGGCTCTCAATCGCTGCGATGAGTGTGCCCTTTTCCTGCAAGGCCGCGTCAAAGACCTCAGGCGATACATCCAGATGTTCGGACAACAGGCGGGTGCGGAAACCGTCAATCAGATCGCCCGGCCCCTCAATGGCCACATCGCACTCGGTATCAAATCCCATGGAACGGTCGTTCAGATTGCTGGATCCAAGACGCAGGATACGGTCATCGACGATCATGATCTTGGCGTGGACATAGATCGGCTCGCCCGCGCTGTTTGCAGGATAATGGATGCGGAAACGGTCGCCTTTACCAGCCTTTTTCAATCGCTCGATCATACGGCCGCGCAAGACGTTCATCGCATCGTCTTCCAGCTGCGACTCGGCCTCGACGGGGTTGATCACCACGATTTCGGGACCGTCCTCCTCGGCCAGACGCCTTTCCAGCGCTGCGCAAATCTTCTCGGCGGCGAAATATTGGGATTCGATGTAGATCGCCTGTGTCGCCACCTCGATACAGCGCAGATACAGCGCCTCGACCTCGTTCGTCAGCGCCGCGCCATCATATGGCGGCTCGGTGCGCGCGATTGCGACCTGAATGTCCGTCGCATCCGCCTCCAGCGTGTCGGGCCACGCCATCTGGTCCGCAGGATCCGGGCGCGCCAGTTCCTCGCCAGTGGCGCGGTACCAGCGCATGCGCGACAGCTCGGCCAGAGCCGATGCCGCGGGGCCGGTCATCGCGGAGGTCGCATCATGCCAGGGGCCCGACAGCGTGCCGTCCTTGCGCACTCGTCTGGGATCATCCGGCTTGTGATCCGATGTGTCCCACCGGTCCTCGGTCGCGTCGATACCGCCGCAGAAGGCCAGGCTGTCATCGGCCACAACGATCTTTTGGTGATGGCACGCCCCGAACGGATGATGTCCGTCGAGCGCAAAATGGATACGGTCGCTGCCGAATGTCGCCAAGGCCAGCGAAGGCAGAACCGCGCCCGGCGCCGCAAGAACCGCGCCGTTCCACTTCAGCAAATAGACATTCAGATCGGGCGATTGCTCGACCACCGCCTCGATGAAACCGCCCAGCTGGTTCGGAAGCCCGTCGGGTGCCAGCCCGTTCTCATCGCTCTCGCCCGGCAGCATTTCCAGTTCGAAATCAAAATCCCAGCCAATGAGCAAAAGCTCTTTTCGCGCCGCGGTAAAGACCCGGCGCAAGATGCGAAAGTAATCGGCCGCATCGACGATCAGACACATCTTGTCTGCGCGCGCGATCCGCCAGCACGTCGTGTCAGGCTCAAAGATGGGCGGGACGTCTTTCAACGCAGCTCGGTCCGCTTTGGCTGGCTCCGGGTTTGCCTCGGCGCGGTTAGATTTCACATCACTCTCCATCATTGGGGCCTGCCACGCTGCGATCCCCCGAAGCATCGAGATTGGGTGCTGAATGAGCAACCGGACCGGCGCGGAAGGGTTCCAGCGATAGACCTTAAAGCTGTCACGAGCGACCATTCTTACGTCACATCACCTTGCGATGCCAACTTCCGGCCGAAACCCGATGGCCGGTGTTGTCACGTTAACGCCCTGCACATTGCTGGCCGAGGGTTGTCAGCGTAGTTGGTGGCGATGCGAAATCAAGACATCCGCTACAAGCGCCA
>NZ_FTNV01000007.1 GCF_900156535.1 Roseovarius nanhaiticus
ACTGGATGGCCGGGCGATTTTGTTCTCACAGCAAGCATGCCAGCGAGAAGACTCGGCCTTTCTGTTGCCTTCGCGAACACTCCGGAAAATGCGATTAATGGTATGAGTACGGCTCGCATCACCACATACGAAGGTTGGTGACGAGCAAATTTTGGGCCTTGAAAGAGCTACAGTAGCTATAGACTCAAGATGGCATTCAGATTTCCGGATCGCCTTCCATGATGGAGCGGCTTTCATCTCATTCCGACTGTATCATCATCGGGCCAGCGAGGATCAAGGCGATCAAATCGGCCTGTCGGTTTGTGCCGGTTTTCTGGAACAGGTTGCGCATGTGGAATGAGATCGTCGTCTGCGACACGCCTAGCTCAGCTGCGACATCAGCCGCACGGGTGCTGTGGGCGAGCGCTCCGGCAACCCGCGCTTCGGTCGGAGTCAGGCCAAACAGGTCCATCAGGAGCGTATCTGGAACGCGTTTCCGCTGGTCCGGAGCAGAAAGGAACAGCGCGACATGAGGTTGATCCGGTGGCGCGCCTCCTGCCACGGCCAGTGAGCAGAAAAGCACCGGGACGGATCTGGCATCCTGGGGTCGGTGCAGCATCACGCCGACGACAGTCTCGTTCCCGGCCTTCGCAGTGTCCAGCGTCTCACGCAGGGCGCGTTGCAATTCCCGATTAGAGACGGGATCGGGGGAGCTCAACACGTCCGGCCCCGTCTGGATGAAATCCGGGTCGCTGCCAATTTCATGCGCCGCGCGGTTAACATGAACCGGCCTGCCGCGCCCGTCCAGCAAGACAACCCCGAGCGAGATGAGGTCGAGCGCCGCTTCGACCCCGGCGCTGACACCGCCACCGGACAATCCCGCCAGCGCATGGCGCAGCGTTTTCATCTCGCCCTCATGGCGGCTACGGATACGATTGACCTGACGCAGGCGGGCCGCGATGGTGGCCAGCAACAGGTCGTAATCGATAGGTTTGACTAGATAATCGTCAGCACCCTGAAGTTTCCCCTCGATGATCTCGCGGGGGTCTGACAAGGCTGTCAGAAAGACGAATGGCGTGGCGCTCAGTTCAGGACGCTCGGCGCGCAACCGGTGCAAGACATCATATCCGTCCAGACCGGGCATGGTTATATCGCAGAGCAACAAATCGGGCGCGGTTCCAGCCAATAGGTCCAGTGCCGTCTGACCGTCTTTTGCGGCCAAGGTGCAATACCCGGCTTCCTGCAATTCTTCGACGAGATCGCACCGCAGCGCCTCTTCGTCCTCGATCACCATGATCAGGGCGGAACCGGTGTCACCCATCATGTCTGGCCTTCTTTGCATCGAGGCAGCGTCACGCGAAAAGTCACGCCGTCGTCATCGGGTAGCAAGGTGACGTCACCGCCTTGCATGCGTGCCACGGTGCGCGCCATGAACAACCCGATGCCGGTACCTGCGACGCCTACGCTGTTCGATCCGCGGTGATTGCGCTCAAACAGACGCTCGCGATCTTCCGGAGGAATCGGGTTAGCAGAATTGTGAACATCACAAAAAAGACTTTCGCCGTCGCCGTGCAGGGTTAGGGATATAGCGGTTTCAGGGGCGGCGTATTTGTCGGCGTTGGACAACAGGTTTTCCAGAATTTGTTCGGCCAGGGCCGGATCGCAGAACACGGTGGCCTGTCCGGGGTTGGCCTGCCTGATCCCAATCCGCCGGTCCGGCGCCGCGTCGCGCTGGCGGTTGCAGATCGAATCTACGATCTCGTTCAAGTCGCACTCCTCCCGGCGGGCGCCGATCTGACCCGCATCCAGTCGCGCGGCATCCAGCGTGCTGTCCACCAGCCGCGTGAGGCCGGCAATGGCGGTGCGGGCGCGGCCCGCACGTTCGGCCATTTCACTGGCGTCGGCGCGCGGGCCGCGCCGGATCAGGCGTTGCAGCGCTGAATCCGCCACCGCCAGCGGCGTGCGGAACTGATGCGACACCATCGCTGCAAAGTTGCGGTAAAGGTCGGCCGCCGATCGTTCACGTTGGAGTGCGCTATCCAGATCACGCGTGCGCTCGACAACCAATTCTTCCAGACGGTCGCGGTCCTCGGCGTCCTTTTGCTGGGCTACGTGGCGGTCAGATGCGTCTTGCATGAACAGGATCGCACCAAGGATCGCACCATCGTTGCGCATCGGAAAAAACCTCAGATCGACATGGAGCGGCGTGTCATTCTCTCTGGAAAACAGGGGCTGAAGCGTCAACCGTGAGGTCTCTCCGGCAAGGGCGCGCACCACGCCGTCCCGCACCGGCGCGATGTCGAAGAAACCGGCGACGTCGGACAGATGCCGTCCAATGGCCTGCTCTGCCGTCTGGTTCATCATCTCTGCCATCGCATCGTTCCACAACGAGCACTTTGCATGTCTGTCCACCGCCAAGATACCTTCCCCACTGGACGAGATCAGCAGGCCAGAAAAATCCCGCTCTCGCCGCAACAAGTGATTGCGCGCGCGCGACTGCCGCAGCGCAATGACAAGCGTGACCGTTAGGATGCCGCCCGCGACCATGATCCCGATCAGCGACAGGATATTCTGGTGGAGCTGGTGGCGGTAGGCCTCCAGCCGCCCGCCGAGTTCGTCCCATTCCGCGATCATCGACGCGTTCGCCGCCCGGCCCAGAACCGTCGTAAAGGGTGCCAGTGCTGCGCGCAGACGCGGGCCGTCATCGGGCGTGAAATCGTCGATCATCGGCGAAATGGCTATAAGGGCATCGGTCAGCCGGTCCAGATCTTTACCAAATCCAATTTCCTCGACGGAACGGCGCTGTGGCCCGTCATTCAGCAAGGAGATTCGGCCGGACAAGATGTCGAACCAGAGTGCAAGATCGTCCTGCCCGGCTTCTCCCAGTTCAGCCAGCGCAACTATCTTGGTCAGGCGCAGGGCGGCCACGTCGCTTTGGTGAAACACCCAGAGCATGTTCTGTTCTGCGCCGACACGCATGGCGTTCTGGACGGCGAACATACGCACGAGCGAAAATGACAGCAGACCCGAGAACACAAGGACGGCTGCCAGCGGCAGGATCAGCCAGAGGCGGCGGAACTGTCTCATCGCACATCAAGTCGAGAGAGCTGCCAAACCCAGCGATAATCATAACGGATGTCCTGTAACGCCTCGTGGTCGTCGCGCGGATATACGATCCAGAGTGGCCCTTTATCATCGCGCGTCAGCGCCTTGCCATCCATGGCAGAGGCGATGATGACGTCATAGTCGTAGAAATCGCTCATGGGGATGTCCACCGCATATTCATTCAGGGCAATCGCCATCACCTGATCGCCCTGTGCATCGAGGCTGTCCAAAAGATCCCGCATCAGAACGCCCGAGAAGGCGTGGACGCCATCCGTGACGACAGTCGAGGTCGTGATTGTGACAGACGGCAGGGTTTGCAACATGGCGCGATCCAGCGCGGCGGGGCCATCCGCGATGCGGCCCGTCACCTCAAGGATCACATCTCCCGGGTCGGCCATGGCCGCCCCGCTCATCAGCATTGCACCACTCAGAGCCGCTCGGGCTTGCCTCAACATGTCCATTCTCCCAGACCGGTCCGACAACAGTTCACCAGCAAGCGCTTGTTTGTGCAAACCTTACGTAGGGAAATCTTTCGCCGCCCCCTCTAAACGAACGGGGCGGAGTGCGGTCAGGTCATGTGAACATCCCTTGGGAACCCTCAAATGAAGCGAGCGGAATCGGAAGTACGGAGTAAATGTATGCCGCCACTTAAGAAGTCCGCGCTCTATTTTTGCGCCGTCGGGCTGGTCGCTCTGTCCAGCTGCGGCACGCCTGAGTACCGGGCCGAGCGCAAGCATTGCGAGGCAGAATGGCTGCTTAAGATCCCGCCGGTCTACCGGCAGGAGGCCGTCACGAAATACCGTAGCGAAGAGCGCCCGACAGGCCGATCAACCTGCACGACCGTGGGGACGGTGACGAATTGCCAGCAGGTCATGGAGACCGTGTCGGTCCCCTATACCGACATCGAAACTGTCGACATCAAGGCGCGGCAGCGCAATCCGCAAATCGACTCCTGCGCCGCCAGGGCCTGCGCGGCGAGGTATGGCAACAGCACATGCGAGTCGTGATGTGTGGCGACTACGCCGGCAGGACTGGCACCGAAATTTCAAAGAGCAATTTTCAGCAAGGACTTTTTCATGTGGGATTTTAGTATAGGCGGTGCGCTGGGGATGATGGTGCGAACCTTGCCATTCATCCTTTTGCGCATCGCCGTTTATTTCGGAATTACGCTGGGTTACATCCTGGTCACGGGCGTAGGCGCCGGCGTGGGCTGGGGCGTAGGCGGCTTTGGCGACGAGGGATTTCGAGCCAGCAGCACGATGTGGGGCGGCCTTGCAGGCTTCGGCATCTTCGGCGCAATCATGTATTGGGCGCGCGAATACATCCTCTACATCGTCAAGGCAGGGCATATCGCGGTGCTGATCGAGCTGATCGACGGCAAGCCGATGCCCGAGGGGCGCAGCCAGATTCACCATGCGACTGCGGTGGTCAAGGAACGATTTGCAGAGGCCAGCGTCCTTTTCGCCATCGACCAACTGATCAAGGGCGTCGTTCGGGCCATCACCGGACTGGTGCGCGGTATCCTGACCATCCTGCCGATCCCCGGTGTGCAACAACTGGGCGGTATCCTGTCCGCATTCCTGAAGATCGCGGTCGGGTTTATCGACGAGGTCATCCTCGCCTATGCGATCCGGACCCAGTCTGACAACGCCTGGATGTCGGCCAAGGAGGCGCTGGTGCTTTATGGGCAGAACTACAAGGTGATGCTGAAAAATGCCGCCTGGCTGGCGATCATTGTCTATGGCCTCAGCTTCGCGGTGTTCATCGTCATGCTCGCCCCCGCGGCGCTGGTCGTCTACCTCATGCCGGGCGCTTGGGCTGCCGGGGGCGTCGTCTTTGCCCTGCTGTTTGCCTGGAGCGTCAAGGCCGCGCTTCTGGAGCCCTTTGCCATCGCCTGCATGATGCAGGTCTATTTCAAGACGATCGAAGGTCAGGAGCCCAACCCCGAGTGGGACGCCAAGTTGGAGCAGATGTCCGCCAAGTTCCGCAATCTGAAGGAGCGGGCTTTGGGCGCAGGGAGCGTACGGGAGGCCGCCCCCACTGAGGCCGCCCTGACCTGATGCTGCAGACCGCTGCAAGACATCAAAATGGGCGACACGCATTGCGCGATCGTGATCCGACAGATGGTGGCATCTCATCGCGCGTTAGCCAACCGAACTCAGCGCGGAACCGGGAGGGAGAACAAATGAAAACAGACGCTCAGCCGTCCTTTGGTTTCCGCCGCCGGTGCCTCCTGCCGTCCGTCTTGCTTGTGTCCACGCTCTGCACGCAAGCTTGGGCGCAATGGCCGACGACCGAATGGGTGGTGATGAACGCCGAGATCGAAAAACCTCACAAGAAATACGAAGAATGGGACACCTACATCGCGCCGCTTGGCGAGCGCGGCGAAATCGCGCAAAAGCATGAGACAGTCCTCAAGGCGGCGAGCATTTGGTATCAGTCCCTCGGATTTCCGGAACCAGTCCAGAAAACCGAGGATGATGACCTGAACGTCGGGCCAGGCGAGGCTTATCTGGGCCACCTCAAGCGTGATCCGGGCGGCGCAGGCTCCTCTCACACATCGGACGGCGAGATGCTGCTTACTTCGAACCCGGGGGTGCTGTCTGCCGACACCCCGATCTGGACGTTGATGAAGGCCTCGGCCGTTCACGAGCTTTTCCATGCAATTCAGGACAAGATGAGTCCGCCGCTGACCCCGGCCATGCGCGTGGCGCCCCAAAACCCGCAATGCCCCGGCCCCCGCGATGAGCTGGATACCAATCTCAGCTGGCTGATCGAGGGGACGGCCGCGATGGTCCAGATCCGCTGGCTGGAGGGGACAGAAGATGTTTCTTGGGATCACCCCTTCAAGGGATCGCACCGGGCCGCATGGGTTCAGACATTCGATCAGTCGCTACACATGGGGGCGCTACCAGCCGAGCACATGGAACGCGCCAAGCGGCCCGAGATGACAGCACTCGAAACGGTGTCGTGGTACTGCGACTATGGCACCTGGTATTTTTGGTACGCCGTCGGCGACATGATCGGGCGCACCGATGGCGAAAGGGTCGCCTTCACCCGCTACATCTTCGAAGGGAACGAACCGTGGGCTGACGGCGGCATCGTCAATGTCGATCGCGGGTTGAAGGCAGCGGCGGCGAATTACAACGCCATCCGGGCCTATAGCGCCGGCCTCTACGATCTCTTCCCGCAATTCGTGGCGCAGTATCTTACCAAAGACCGTTTTTATGGCGATCTTCAGCAGGTCGATCTGGGCGCCCCCGATATACACAGGACGACCAGCGCGCTCACCGGTGGCCCACTGAAACCGCTCGCGGCGCGGGCATGGCGTGTGCGTGTCCAGCTTCCGCAGGATGCCAGCCCGATCCCCTACAAGGTGCGCTTCACCCTCGACGCAGCGGACGGGACCGATCGAAATGACCTGCACCTCATCGTCGAAGACACCTTGATCAAGAAGCCTATGGATCCCACCGCGCCCTACACGGATGTCGAGCAGATCGGCCCGTCCGGGGACGGTGTCGCGGACTACCTCGTCCGCGTTGCCAATGTCGCCGAGGATGCGGCCGAGACGGAAAATGCCGAATTTTCAATGCGCATCGAGGTCGAAGGTTACTACGGCAATGAAGTGACCGCCGGGATGCCATCGGGCGATGTCGGCGCAATCGCCGGCGAGCTTCCGCCAGGCTTTGCCGTGCGCGGCCCACCGCAATGGTCCTGCAGCGGCGGCGCGTCCTCGCGCGCCCTCTTCAATCTGGTCACGCCTCAAGAAAGGGGCCGCGACATCGAGCGGGCGGTGCCCGATTTCGTCCGCAGCATGACAGGAGTCGCGGACCAGCTGGATATCATCACCCAAAAGGCGGAACGCGGCGGCGTAGTGGATAAAGCGACGGCGCAGCAATTGCACGATAAGCTTGCAGAGGGGCGCGCCACGCTGGACAGCACCAACCCGGCGGCAAAGGATGCTGCCTCCAAGGCGCGCGCGCGGCAGGCCACGAAAATCAACGCGACATTCGTGGGCAGCAACGATGATGAGATGTGCCAGATGCTGCTTACCGCCACTTTGAAGGACCCGAAAGGCGGACCGCAAAGCGTGGCCGGAGCGGTCGACAAGGCCCGATACCCAAAGGATGAGGCGCCCGTGTTCAACCTTGAGGTTTTGCAACAGGCGTTTTTCGACGCGGCCCGCCGCGGGTTCCAGGCGGACCCCGATCAAGAGCGTGAAAGCTGGGTGGCCTGCACCATGACCGCTGAAGAGCAGCAGAAGGTTCGCAAATACGCCGCAAGGATCGGGTGCGAGCCCGTCCTCTGCTCGCCCGGTCGGCTGACGTTGGAGGCGGCCGAGCAAGGCCGGATCGCGGGAACCTTTGAGTTCGACATTCTGCGAGAACGGACCTCCGGGAGGTGCGATACTCCACTCGGCCGCGACAAGGCGGTGGGGCATTTCAACGTGCATTCGACCGACGACGGCTATGACGACGACAGCCTATTTGGCGGGGTCGCCATCAGCGGCGTTCCTCTCGGCCTCAAGGGCAGCGCTGCTGCCGCCGGCGCCATGCCCGGCGCGCCGATCTTCGAAAGCGGGGAGGCCATGAGCGACAAGTTGGGTGACGCCCTCGACAGCCTCGATTTGAGCGACTTTTAGGAAGCGGCCGATAGTCACACTCAACGATAGGGAAACAATCAATGATCTACCGCAGTTTCGCCATGCCCCTTGCCATTGCAGCCAGCGCCGCGGCGTGCGGCTATGCATCGGATACGGCGCATGCGGCAACATCCGCGATCACAGAGGCAGAGACCTGCCTGCAACGGCACATCGGCACGCTGGATGCCCTGCTCACGCTGGAGCACATCGCACCCTATGTGAAAGGCGCGCCCGAAGAGGTCGAGGTCGACTATGACAAGGGGCGCTCGCACACGCTGTCCTATTTCTGGCCCAGCGATCGCACCCGAACGATGAGCGGATCGACCATGAAAATCGAACTCCCGATCCCAAACATGATTACTCTGGGCGGCATCAAGGCTTACACGGCATCGCATTATTTCGACCGTGATGCGCACGACCCCGTCAAACGGTTCCAGCGCGCCCATCGCAACATGACCGCAGAAGAGCGCGAGACAGCCCGGGCCGCAATCACCGAGAACATGAAAGATGAGGATGAAAAGACCCGCAAGATCGCCAAGACGCTGCTGGGTGCCGCCACCGAGCGGATCATGTTCGAGCCGGTGGCAGGTATCGGCGATGCCGCCGCGTGGAACATTCGCACCAAGGAACTCGACGTTCTGACCGGAGCCACCGAATTCAGCGTAAAAGTCGACGTCAGTGCCGATATGGCAAAGAACAAAGCCGTCGCCATGACACTGGCCCAAGCCGTCCTCGATGTCTGCAAAGATGCCACCAACGGCGAGTGATATCCGTCCGCCCTCTCAGTCAGACGCCGCGCCACGACAAGACAGGAAAGAAGAAATGACGATGCCCAAATTCAGCCAGACAATTCGAATGCTTGGCGTGTCTCTGGCCGTGTCTTGGGCTGTGCCTCAGACCGCTGGCGCGGCCACGCTTTGTGAGGGGGAATTCATATCTGCCGTCACCGGCGCATCGCCGCCCGTTCAGGGCAAGGTCACCGGCGTGTCCAACCCCTACCGCAAACAACCCGTCCGCATCGACGTCGAGGATTGCGGCCGCACGCTGGTCATACACGGCGATGGAGCGATCTCGCTCAAGCAAAGCGCCAATGATCCCGCGCATTATGTCGGCTCACACCAAGGCGCGCCCGCCGTGTTCGATATCTGGTCCCCCGACCGCCTGACGGGGCAGATCCTGATACCAGGCTCCAATGGCGGCGTCATTTTCGAGATGACGCTCGTGGACGGGACCAGCCCCGATATGGGAGGCTGCGGCAAGTCCGCTTTGCAGGATGGGCCATCCAATTATGACCGCCTTACCGTCGATCCCGTGCTGCGCAGTGAGGTCATCGGCATTATCGCCGACCAACTAGGTGTGCCGAGGGATCAGGCCGGACGCTACATCTCGGCTCTGCGATCCGTTGCGAAAACCCGCCAGTCAGACAAGGGCGTGACCGAAATCCTCCCCGGCGAACCCGGCTGTCCAATCGAATTGACCGGCGTAAAGACTTGCCGGGTGTTTCCGCCCGAGACCACGACCTTCATCGAAGTCAATCTCCTGCTGGACGCGGGTGGACGCCTGCTGCCTGTTACGACAGACGGCTCCGACACTGGGCGAGTCCGCGTCGACGATCCCGGGGCTACGGCGGATCTGTGCGCGGCGGCGGCGCCAGAGAAGGAATATCCCGCGGCCGACAATATGCTAAGGTTCAAGTTCCTCGGGGTCGAGGAAGACGGCATCTACGATGTTCAGGCCGGTCTTTTGGATGCCGATATGCGTGTTTTCAAAAAAGCCCATTACGCCAAGGGGACATCGCGAGGCCGCCAGGGACGCGCGGAAGCGGCGGAGGAGGCCTACCAGGCGATCGGATCCCCGGTAACTGGGGTGCATAATGCGCCCTGATCCCAGCCAAGCTATGCGAAAGGGCAAATACGGACACGGCGGAAGGATATCCCATGACTTTTGAGACGCCCGCAATAGGAGCGAAGTTTTCGCAACTCGGCGACCTACTCAAGAACCCGTTGACGAGTATCGGCCGCGATACGGATGCCCTGTCGTCCATCAACCGGATGAGCGCTTGTGCCGCCTTCTTGGGCGCGCTCTTCTACTGGGTGCGCTCGATAGACAGCACGCAGTCTTTGTAGAGGAGTTTTTGCCATGCCGACATTATCCAGACGCCTCATCGCTGTCGCCATGCTGTTGATGGCCCCATCCGGCGCGTTGGCGCAGATGGATGGGCATGGCCCGGATGCCTGGCAGGTCACTGGGGTGTCCGCGAATGATGTGCTGAATGCCCGCACCGGGCCCGGAGCCGACTATCTGGTGATCGGTGCCTTTACGCCAGATGCCACTGGCTTGCAGATGGTCACATGCGTTCCGTTCCTGCCCCGCCAAAAATACTGGGAGCTGACCGATAGCCAGCGCAGCGCCCTTCCCTCTCGGTGGTGCCTGATGCAAAGTGCCGATCGCCGCATCCAGGGCTGGGTCGCAGCGCGGTTTTTAGCCGAGGACACGTCGGCAGCCTACCAGCCTGCCGGCGACCCGCTGATCGCAGAAGCAGTGTCGCTTGTGCGCCAAGTCTATGACCTACACCAAAGCGCCAGAAGTCAAAGCGCGATCGGGCCGCTGCATCCGTCCGTCGCAAGGAATTACTTTTTCCAAGATGCCGTCGTGCGTCTGAAGCGCGGCGACTTAGGCGCAGATCCACTTTTCGATGCGCAGGACACTGAGATCACCGAGTTGGAAGTGTTCCCGGCGCCGCAGCGCGCGATGCATCGCGGTATGATCACCGTGTACGCCGATTTCCGCAATTTCGGCCACCCGGACCGCGCGGTGTTTCATCTGCGCATCGACACATCGCTTGCCGACCCGGCACTACGCATAATGCGGATTGAACACGAGGGCTGGGAATTCCCGTGACTGGCCTTCTGCCCGAAACGATCAGCCGGAGGAGACATGACCGAATTTACTGAACGCAGCCCGATTGAGGCCGACTTTAGCGAGGTGTTCCGGAGTCGCGTCGCTCCCCGCCTGAGTGAGCTAGAAGCGCAGCGACAGGCCATTCTGGCCGCGGCAAAAAGGTATGCCGCGATGGCGCTTGCGGGCGGTGCGGCATTGGGGCTGTTGTTCGTGATCTTCGGGACGGGTGCAAACGGCCCGGCTGGGCTCCTGATCGGTTTCGGCGTGCCCATGGCCTTCGGTGCCGTCGCCGCCCTTCTTCTGTGGAAGCGGCAGGCGGTCAGGTGGAGTAGCGAGGCCGCACAGATCGTGATGCCCGTAGTCTGCGATTTCTTGGCAAATCTCAACTACGACCGCGAAGCCCACAAGGGATTTCCGCTGGAGCGGATGCAAAAAATGGGCGTCATACGGCCCTTTACGCGGTCGCAGGTTAGCGATCGGCTGGAAGGTACTTACCGCGACACGGCCTTCGAAATTGTCGAGGCCAAGCTCATCAGTGATAAGAGCCAAAGCAGCGCAAACGCAGATAACGATACTGGCGATCGTTCCAGCAAGACGCTGTTCAAGGGTTTGCTTCTGCGCATTAGTGTCCCGGACCCGATTCCGACGCGCATCCTGATCGCGCGCGATTTCGGCATGGGCAACAAACTGACCGAGATGTTTGGCGGCACTTCCGGGCGCGGCATGCCCAAGGTCGAAACCGGCCACGCCGAATTCGAGCGACATTTCGAGGCATATTCAGCCGATCCGCAAATTGCGCGTAACGTACTGGCGCCCGAGTTCCTGGACAGCCTCGTGCCATTGGCCAAGGACGAGGGTGGTCGCCACGGCGCCAAAGGGCTGGAGGCGGGGTTTCACGACGTCTCCTTCTTCATGGCCCTCAAGCGCGATGTGGATTTCATCAAGATAGGCGGCCTGACCGCCCCGGCGGACAAGATCGAGGAGGATCTGCACGGCGTATTCGACGATATCGCCACAGCCCGCCGCATCATCGATCGCCTGCACGGCGATCATCCCGAACCCTAAGCGAAGGAGGAGAAGGACATGAGTGTTCCAGCACGTCGCGACAGACCCGGCCCAAAGCCGGGTGAAGTGCAGTCTATGTCCTTGCAAGGGGGGCGCAGAAAGAGCCCCGCTTCGCTGTTCATTCTAGCGGCCGTCACGGCATTGGCCGGTCCCGCCAGAGGTGAAGTGCCACCTTGTGAAGGCACCTACGAGTATTTCTCTGGTAAGAGCTTCGCCAACGTCGCGCCGGGAAATGCCCTGCCGGATGCCGGGCGTATCGCGCAGGCCTACAACAATCGTGAGGGCTGGGTTGGCCAGATCATCCGCAAGCCGCAAAGCGAGGGCCTGTTCGAGGTGGAAGTCAACCAATGCGGGCGAGAGTTCGTCATCAGTCAGGGCGGCAAGAGCATGGTCTTTTTGCAATCTGCGACCAATGGCACGACATATGTCGCGCAGAACATCGACATCGAAGGCGGTGAGCTGACGATGCGCGTTCTTGGCCACAAGAATTTTGTTGGCAAGATCGAAGGTGTGACGCACGGCTTCAAATACACCTTTCCCGTTGCGATGGAGCCGCGCGACACCTCCATGCCGGACCTTGAGGGATGTCATGATGACGCTGTCGCGTCGTCCGATACCTTTGCCCACGAAAAGACCGCGACGCGCGGCTTTCTCGCTGCGCGCGGCATGACTCCGCGCGCCGAGTTCGCGCCGGGCGACTACTTCCGCGTTCTCGAGACAGACCGCGATTTGGCCGGCGCCTCCCGCGACGGCTCCACCCGGCACATCCGGTTCCGGATGGGCCGCAACAACGCAATCCTGCCCGAAATCGGGATGCGCGAGATCTGCCTTGCCGAGCCGGGCAAGCTCGACCCGCCGCGCCGGCTTCTGAGTTTCAAGATATTCCGGGTAGAAAAGCCTGACGGTTACTTGGTCTTTGCTCAGGAAATCGACATCGAAACGGGTAAGATACTTGGGCAGGCTGAGGGCGAGAGCATAGGTCGCGAAGCGGCGGCTTTGCAGGCCGCTATGACAGATGCCGCCACTGCGCTCGAAGCGAACGGAACCGTCATAGGCCACCTAAGTGACGGCATGATGCCTTGACAGCTTGCCAAGCAGTAAGGCTCGATATCGGCAACAAGGCGCACCGCATACGGATCATCACACGCGAAGGAAGTGAATATGAAACATACCCTCTTCAACGCGGCGACACTCTCGCTTGTCGGCACTCTGGCCTATTCCACGGCCGCGTATGCCGCCGATGAAAACGTGATGATCGTTTTTGACGGCTCGAATTCGATGTGGGGCCAGATCGACGGTACTGCCAAGATCGAGATCGCGCGCGATGTGATGGAAAACTTGCTGGGCGAGTGGACCGCCGACCGCAATGTTGGGCTGATGGCCTATGGCCATCGCCGCCGCGGCGATTGCACCGATATCGAAACACTTGTCACGCCGGCGCAGGATACCCGCGCGGGTATCCTCGAGCGGATTGGCGCGATCACTCCGACCGGCAAGACGCCCCTGACAAGCGCCGTTGAGCGCGCCGCGACCGAAATGTCCTACACAGATATGCCCGCGACCGTGATCCTGATCTCGGACGGGCTGGAGAGCTGCGAGCGCGACCCTTGCGCGCTAGCCGATGCGCTGGAAAAAGGCGGCGTCGGCTTTACCGCGCATGTCGTCGGCTTCGGTCTTGGCGATGCGGATGCGAGTGCGCTGTCCTGCCTCGCGGACAGGACCGGTGGTCAATATCTGTCGGCTGGCAACGCTGACGAACTCGGCAAAGCCTTGGCAAGCGTTAGCGAGGCCGTGTCCACTCCCGAACCTGCGCCTGAACCTCAGCCCGAACCGGAGCCTGAATATGACGTCACGCTGGACGGACCGGCCACGGCACTCGCCGGCGACAAGATCCGCGTCAACTGGACCGGAACGGTCGCGCCGCAGGATTTCATAACCATCGTGCCGATGGGCGCCGATGAGGGCAGCGCCGAGAATTACATCCGGGTCAGCGATGACAGCGAGAATGACCTGCAAGCGCCCGGTGAGACCGGCCTTTATGAGCTGCGCTACGTGCTGAACGAGGGCCGACGCACGCTGGCGTCAAAGCCCATCGAGATCACCGAGCCGGAGGTGACGCTGGACGCCCCCGCCACGGCACACGCCGGGGACAAGATCCGCGTCAGCTGGACCGGAACGGTCGCGCCGCAGGACTTCATTACCATCGTGCCGATGGGCGCTGATGAGGGCAGCGCCGAGAATTACATCCGGGTTGGGGACGACAGCGAGAATGATCTGCAGGCGTCAGGTGAAACCGGCCTTTATGAGCTGCGCTACGTGCTGAACGAGGGCCGACGCACGCTGGCGTCAAAGCCCATCGAGATCACCGAGCCGGAGGTCACGCTGGACGCCCCCGCCACGGCACTCGCCGGCGACAAGATCCGCGTCAGCTGGACCGGAACGGTCGCGCCGCAGGATTTCATAACCATCGTGCCGATGGGCGCCGATGAGGGCAGCGCCGAGAATTACATCCGGGTCAGCGATGACAGCGAGAATGACCTGCAAGCGCCCGGTGAGACCGGCCTTTATGAGCTGCGCTACGTGCTGAACGAGGGCCGACGCACGCTGGCGTCAAAGCCCATCGAGATCACCGAGCCGGAGGTGACGCTGGACGCCCCCGCCACGGCACTCGCCGGGGACAAGATCCGCGTCAGCTGGATCGGAACGGTCGCGCCACAGGATTTCATAACCATCGTGCCGATGGGGTCCGATGAGGGCAGCGCCAAGAATTACATCCGAGTCGGGGACGACAGCGAGAATGATCTGCAGGCGCCAGGTGAAACCGGCCTTTACGAGCTGCGCTACGTGCTGAACGAGGGCCGACGCACGCTGGCGTCAAAGCCCATCGAGATCACCGAGCCGGAGGTCACGCTAAGCGGCCCCGATCAGATCAGGGCCGAGGACACGATTGGCGTTGCGTGGACCGGCGCCGTCCATGGCCAAGACTACGTCACGATCGTTCCAATCGGCACGCCGGATGAGAAATTCGGTCCCTATGTCAGGGTCGGTGAGAACACCGATGCCAAGCTGGCTGCCCCCGCCGAGACGGGCCTTTACGAGCTGCGTTATGTGCTGAACGAGGGCCGCCGCGTGCTTGCGCGGCACGCCATCGAGGTGCTTAACGCGGATGCCGCGCTGCAAAGCGGCGCTAGCCTGAGCGCGCCCGAGACTGCCGCCGCCGGAGCGACCATCAGTGTTGAATGGACGGTGCAAAATGCCGGCGGCGATCAACGCATTTCGATCGCGCGGGCAGATCAGGCGACCTTCACCTGGCTCACCGCCATCAAGATCGACGGCGCGCCGCCGGTTTCAATCACCCTTCCCGACGAGCCGGGCATGTATGAGCTGCGGTTCCTGGACATTCCCGGCCAGTCAGTACTGGCCCGCCGGATTATCCGGGTCGAGTGATCATGGCAAAGGCGCCCTGGAGATGAGCGTAACGCTGAGCACTAGCGAGCACGCGGAAATCAACCGGTTGCAATCTTACCTGCTCGACACAGCGCAGATGGTCGATCCGCAGCGTGTCCGCGCCCGCTTCACCCGCCTGCGAACGCGGGTCAGCCCTGCGCGTGGCTTTGCTTCGCACGAGCTGCGGCAAGATACGGTATTTCTGAAAGATCAGCTGTGATGACGCGATCACCGGCCGACCGCATCAATGTGGAAAGGTGGAGATCACGTCTTCAAAGCAACCCCTTACCGTATTGAGGTGTGCAATCAGAAACACTTGTATTAATGGGCATTTAAAATATTTATTCCCTATTATCCACGAAAAGAAGCATAAGCGTCTCGGAGGCCGCTTCGCGGCTAAAGCAACCGTTTCCAGCGAACGTCATGCTCGCGAGTCCAGCTCGCGCCGCGCTACCGAGGTAACTGACCGGGACAGCTCGTGAAGCTGATCGGCGGCCAGCCGATTGATCTGCCAGAACAGGTACCGCTCCAGCACCTTCCCCGGGACAAGCTCGACGAGATCTCCGCGCTCGAGGTGGCGCTTCGCCAGCTGGATCGGATTGAGCGCCCACCCCATGCCGGCGACGCTGCCTTCCAGGAAGCTCTGCGTGGAGGGAAGCCAGTGGGTGGGGAATGACATGTCGTGCCCGAACACCTCGCGGGCCCAGACATTCTGAAGGCGGTCCTTCTGGTTGAAGGTGAGAGCGGGCGCGCGCTGGAAAGCATCCTCCGTCACCCCATCGGGGAAGTATCGAGCAACGAAGTCGGGACTCGCCGTCGCCTGGTAGCGCAGGGAGCCGAGCGGCGTGACACGGCATCCCTGCACAGGGCGCTCGAGCGACGTGACAGCGGCAAGCACCCGGCCACGCCGCAGCCAGTCGGCCGTATGATCCTCATCGTCTATTGCCACGTTCACAAGATAGTCGCTGGCCTTAGTGAAGGATGCGATGGCCTCAAGAAACCAGGTCCCAAGGCTGTCGGCGTTCGTGGCTATGTTGAGAGTCACCCGCAGCCCGGCACCTTCAGGTCCGGCGAGTTCGGGCAGCTGCGCCATGAGGTCCTTCTCGAGCATTCCAACCCGGTCCATGTGCCGGCATAGGGCAAGGCCCTTGTCCGTGGCGGTGCATGGCGTCCCACGCTCTATGAGCACCGCACCGAGGCGCTCCTCCAGATGCTTGATGCGCTGCGAGACGGCCGAGGGGGTCACGTTGAGTGACGCGGCGGCACGCTCGAAGCTGCCAGACCTGACGACCGCGGCGACTGCCCTGAGAGCTGCGTAGTCCACCACCATTTAGCTTACCTTCACTGGCATCAGTGTGTTTAATTTGTCTAATCTTAGCGAACCTCATAGTCCAAGGGTAGACTTTCGGATCGGAGGCCAGCACATGGATCTCGCAGTCTTCTTCACGGGCATGATGATGAGCCTCAGTCTCATCGTGGCGATCGGCGCACAGAATGCCTTCGTGCTTCGGCAGGGGCTGCGGGGTGAACATGTTCTGGCTGTCTGCCTCGCTTGCGCGATCTCGGACGCGATCCTGATCACCGTGGGGGTGACCAGCTTCCGGACTGTCTCCGAATGGTTGCCCTGGCTCGAGCCCGTCATGCGCTATGGCGGCGCGGCCTTCCTGACCTGGTATGGCGTGAAGAGCCTCATGTCCGCGCTGCGGTCGAACGAGGCGCTGGCCGCAGATTCCTCGCTGCCGAAGACCGACCTCTTCCGCACGCTGGTGGCCTGTCTCGCCCTCACCTGGCTGAACCCGCACGTCTATCTCGACACGGTGGTCCTTCTGGGAACCATCTCCACCCAGTTCACCGGCAGCCAAGGGTCCTTCGCTGTCGGCGCGGTTCTCGGGTCGTTCGTCTTCTTCTTTGCCCTCGGCTACGGTGCCATCAAGTTGCGCCCGGTGTTCGAGCGGCCGACGGCCTGGCGCATCCTCGAGACGCTCATCGCGATGGTGATGTGGATCATCGCCTTCAAGCTGCTGGCCGGAACCTGAGAGGACACGCGATGGACAACATCAACCACCTGCTCGTCGTCTTCACCGCCTACGTGATTGCGGCCGGAAGCCCCGGTCCGAGCACCCTTCGGATCATGGGCGTGGCGATGAATCACGGTCGGCAGGCCGGGCTGGCGCTGGCCGCGGGCGTCATCTCCGGATCGCTGTTCTGGGGTCTGTCTGCGGCCACCGGTGTGTCCGCCTTGCTCGCGCACTATGCCGAAGCCCTGATCGTTCTGAAGATCTTCGGCGGTCTTTATCTGCTCTACCTCGCGGTGCGCGCGGCCCGGAGCGCGATGACGCCCGACACCGCGACCTCAACCGGCGTCGCACGATCTGATGCTTCTCCGTCCTCTGCCGCGCTCTATCGCCATGGATTGATCATGCACTTGGCCAATCCGAAGGCAGTGCTGGCCTGGATCGCCCTCGTCACGCTCGGCCTCGGCGCCGAGGCTTCGTGGCGTGACGTGGCCACCATTCTGGCGGGCTGCGCGGTCCTAAGCGTGACGATTTTCGGTGGCTACGCGCTCGCGTTCTCGACGGCGCCGATGATTCGTCTCTACCGTCGCGCCCGGCGCGGGATCGAAGGCGTCCTGGCCGCCTTCTTTGGATTCGCCGGCCTTCGCCTCCTCCTGTCACGCGTTTGAAGGAGATGCTCGCATGACCCTTTTCACTGGCCTGTCGGCCTTCCCCCTCACGCCCACCGACGATAACGGCCAACTGAAGCCTGAACTCCTGCAACGCTTCCTCGAGCGGATCATGGCAGCGGGGGCCGATTCCCTCGGACTGCTCGGCAGCACCGGCGGATACGCCTACCTGACGCCAGAAGAGCGCAAGCGCACCCTGCGGACGGCCGTGGAATGCGTGGCGGGACGGACTCCGCTCATTGTCGGAGTCGGCGCGCTCACAACCGACGTTGCCGAGGATCTCGCGCGAGATGCCAGGCAGGCCGGCGCGGACGGTCTTCTTCTCGCGCCCATGTCCTACCAGCCGCTGACCGACGAGGAGGTGTTCCGCCATTTCGAGGCCGTCGCTGCGGCCGGCGAGCTCCCCCTGTGCATCTACAACAACCCCGGCACCACGAAATTCACCTTCGGCCCGGACCTGATTGCGCGACTGGCCGAGATTCCGAACGTGACCTCGGTGAAGATGCCACTGCCTGCGGATGGCGACTATGCGGGCGAGATGCAGCGCTTGCGGGCCGTGACGCCGGAGAACTTCTCCATCGGCTACAGCGGCGACTGGGGTGCGAAAGATGCGCTGCTCGCTGGTGGCGCCTGCTGGTATAGCGTGGTGGCCGGTCTCCTGCCGGAACCCGCACTCGCGCTCACCCGTGCTGCCCAGGCAGGAAATGTGGCCGGAGTCGAGCGTTTCGACCACGCCTTCGCTCCCCTCTGGGCGCTATTCCGGGAGTTCGGGAGCTTCCGGGTGATGTTCGCCATCTCCGAAATCCTCGGGTTCGGGGGCATTACGCCGCCACGTCCGATCCTACCTCTCGATCAAGCGTGCCGCGGAAGGGTGGAGGATGCTCTGCGTCCGCTCCTCCAGGTCGCCGCCTGACCGCTCAGCATCTCGCCTGAAATGTCTTGGAAGGGCTTTATGCGGAGACCTTCTCCGCTGGGGATCATGGCCAGCGAAGCCCCCATGAGGGTGTTCGTCGTATCTGACGGCCGACGGCCTCGCAGAGAAGGCCTCGCATCTGGTCCACGACTGGGATCGGTTTCCAGACGATTGTCGTCTCGCTCGATGAACGGCCAGATGCAGACTTCCGCGTCCGCACCCTGGTCTCCGGGGCACGGTGATTCCAGCGCCAGATGATCTCGTCGAGATATCTCTGAAGATGCTTCTGCGCCAGTCGGTGATACACACCGATCAGGGCACGCTGGACAACGGCGTTCACGGCCTCGACGGTGTTGATATGCGCGCCGGTCTTCCTGTTGGCATACTGGCGCTTGTTGTGCTGCACGGTGTGGTGGTTCGCGAACGAAGTGCCGATCTTCCTGTAGCTCGGGTTCTTGTCGGTGACGAGCACGGAACCCGGGTCGATCCAGTCCTCCATGATGGGCTTCATCGTGCGCCCTTGGGTGTTCGGGAGCAGGATCGCGCGAGCCTGACCATTCCTCGCGGCAGCAACGAGGGCGATCGGTTTGCCTGTCCCACGCCCACGCTTGTTCTTGACCCCATGGCGGAACTTTGGCTTGCCGCCGACGAAAGCCTCGTCGACCTCGACCACACCCGACAACCGCCCGGCGATGCTCTGCCGATCGTCCATCATTTCACGGATGGCATGGCCGAGTTTCCACGCTGTCTTCTGGTTCACGCCGAGGATACGCGACATCACAACCGACGATATGCCCTTGGAAGACGTGAGCACGAGAAACATCGCTGCAATCCAGATCCGCAGGTCGAGCTTCGTCGCATGGAGTGGCGTCCTTGTCGTGACGGTGAACTGACTGCGGCACTCCTTCTCGGCGCATTGATACAGGCCAGCGCGGACGGACGCTCCGCACAGCGGGCGTGAGCTCAGGCTGCCGCAGTGGGGACAGAACCGGTCATCGCCCCAGATGGCGTTCTCGAGAAAGAGTCGCGCGTGACGCTGGGTGGGCATCTTCTTCCAGACGTCGCGGACGGACTTCAGTTCGGTTATCATGACGTAGCCTCGCTTCGGGTCATACCCCAGAAGATTGGCTGGTTGCTCCGAACCGGAAGCGACTACGTTATGGCGTTGTCGAAGCGGTCGAGAGGCGAGCGGGCTGAGCGTTCACGACGAACCTGCTTTTTCTCGTGGATAATAGGGTATTTATTTATCTGGAAAAGAAGGCTCCATGCCCGCTGGACAAGGTGAACCGTAAGTTTCGCGTTCTTGCGCACAACGTACTCTGGGTCAGCGATTTCACCTACGTTGCCACTTGGAAGGGGTTCATCTGTGTCCCTTTCATCATCGATGCCTATGCCCACAAGATCGTCGGCTGGCCTAGTCGATCTTGCGCAGTGGTGAAAGCGGCATAGCGGGGGCGCAGAGCGCTTCGATGTTCGAGAATGCGAGGTAAGTGACTATGGTATAACAGCAGGGGCCGCCTATTCACAGCCTGTAAGGAGCGATGGCCATCAAAGGCCGGTCATCTTAGAAGGCACGAAAATACGCGGATCCCATCAAGGCCAGAAGCAAGAAAGCTTCGGAAAAGGCCGGATAGATTCACGCATCCAATGCCGTTGAAGCCGGAGTTGAAAACACCTTGCGCAGGGGGCGTCCATAGATTCGCTCCTTGGTGGCTGCGATGAGCCAGAAATCCTCCGTTACGAAAACCTCAAATCTGTCCCATAGGCGCTGACGTCAGACAGTGTCGAATATTCGTAAAGATCACACCTTGCGGAGCAGATACGTATCCATGATCCATCCGTGGTTATCCCGGCTTCCACCGCGCAGCTCGAATATGCTGTCCGCGACATCGGACAATAGCCCTCGATGCAGAACCTGTTCCGGCATCCCGAGAAACGCGCCCCACCAGATATAAATGCCATTCGGGTCCAGCCACCGAAAACTGCATTCCCCATCAAGCATGACCACGACGGTATCGGCGCCTTCGGGCCAGCCGTGATTTCGCAGGCGCCGTCCAGTGGTGATATGCACCGGGCCGTTTACCGAGTTGAGCGGGATGGCATGAGCCGCCGTGAGTGCCTGAATGGCGGTGATCCCCGGCACGACTCTGACTTTGGGCGAGGGCGCCAAACGCTCGGCAATGCGGATGGTGCTATCGTAAAGAGACGGATCGCCCCAAACCAGCAGGGCGACAGGGCCGGTCGAGCCGGCCCGGCTCAGCGCCGCCTGCCAGCGCCCGGCGATCTGGTCGTGCCAAGCCCCGACCCGCGCCTGATAAGGAAGGTCCGGATCGCGGACTGGATAATCGAATGGAACGATGTGCGCCGCCGTGCCGCTGGCGGCGATGATGCGAAGGCGCATCTGGGCCAGATCATCCTTGCCCTCGCCCTTCTGCGGTAGAAGGATCGTGCTTGCATCACGCAATGCCTGCATCCCCTCACCGGTCACGTGGGCGGGGCTCCCGGTGCCAATCCCGATCAGCCAGAGGTCTTCGATCAAGGTATCATTCCACGCTTAAAAAACGGGCCCGTCGCCGGGCCCGCAAACATCAGCCAGCAATCAGCCCGCGCTATAAAGACGGTGCGTGAACAGCCCGCGAATACCGCCGCCGCGCAGCGCCTTGGCGCCCGCAAGAACCGCCAGATCGGCAATCGGCTCGATCACGACGACCAGCATATAGGCCGTGCCAAAGGTCCAAACGGCGTTCAGGTTGTCCGCGCCAAACCCCTGACCATAGAACGCCCAGAACGCCACCCAGGCAACGACTCCGCCCTGATAGGCGACCGACAGTTTGAACACATCCGCATAGGCCAAGTCGACATAGGCCCGGTCCTGCGGAATGACGCGCCGCGCCAGCGCATCGATTGCAAAAAGCGGCACAAGCAGCGTCGTGACATTGACGAAATACATCGGCAGGTCCGTCGGGGCAAAGAACATGCCCTGCACCAGCAGGCCCGCCGCCAACCCGATGGCAGACGGCGCCGCACCCAATAGCAGGAAGAGCGTCGTGCCGAGAATGAAATGCACCTCGGATACGCCGACCGCGAAATGCGGCAGCAGTTCGAAAAACATGAAGACGCCGATTGTGGCCAGCACGGTACGCACGGCAAAGGATGCGATGTTATGTCCCGCCAGATCATCCGCGATCAGCTTGACGGAATAGCCAGCAGCGGCTGCGGCGGTGCCATAGGCAAACACCATCTTGGCGCCGTCAACGACGCCCGGTTCGATATGCATGAGATAAGTCCCTTGTTAAGTCGCCCCTCCGGCGACGCCAATTATGTATGGGGCAACAAGGCCCCGGTTTTACGGCAGGTCTCCTGACTTGCGGGTCGATGCGCGCGGGCCCTTCCCAGCCATCTGGCCAGTGGTTTCGCCTTTGCACTCACCGCTTACAGTTGCGGGGGCAGTACGGGTCTTTCACCCGATTCCCTTTCAAGCCACAGATGTGGCACCGTATCCCGACGCTACGTCAAACAGCGGCAGCGCGCAAAGGATTCTTCACCCCTCGGCCAGCGGGCCGTAGAGAATCAACGCGGGCGCATCGCCGATTTCGCCTCGCAAATGATCCGCCATTTCGGCGACAGTCATCCGCGTCAGCCGTTGGTCCGGGCA
Source organism: Roseovarius nanhaiticus (assembly GCF_900156535.1). Classification (NCBI taxonomy): domain Bacteria; kingdom Pseudomonadati; phylum Pseudomonadota; class Alphaproteobacteria; order Rhodobacterales; family Roseobacteraceae; genus Roseovarius; species Roseovarius nanhaiticus. Next base: position 22,391 of record NZ_FTNV01000007.1, read on the forward strand.
GCTGACATTTTCGGCCAGCAGCGCGGGTGTGTCACCAGGCAGGCCGTGGCGCCTCAGCACCTCATAAAGGTCGGGAAAGGTGCGTTTACCCATGAAAACAACGGTCGATGCTAAGGGATCGGCCAGCGCGGGCAGGTTCATGTCCTGCGGCAATCCACCCGTGTTGTCGTGCCCTGTAACAAACTGGACGCGCCGCGCGCTGAGCCGCCGGGTCAGCGGAATGCCCGCCGCCGCCGCCGCCGCGATGGCCGAGGGCACGCCGGGGATGATCTCGTAGCGGATGGCTGCGTCCCGCAGCGCGATCAGCTCTTCCTCCAGCCGCCCGAACAGGCCACCATCACCAGATTTCAACCGCACGACGCGCTGATTGGTCTGTGCATAGTCTACCAGAAGGCGACTAACGTGATGCTGGCGCGGTGAGGCGCGCCCTGCCCGCTTACCCACGCCGATCAGGTCGGCTCCCGCCCGCGCATGGCCCAGGATCGGCCCCGATGACAGATCATCGAACAGCACCGCATCGGCACGGCGCAGCCGGTCCACCGCCTTGAGCGTCAGCAGTTCGGGATCGCCTGGACCGGATCCGACAAAGCTGACGAAACCGCTCATGGCTCCTGCCCAGTGATCAAGTGAAAGAACGTGCCGGTGACATAGCCGCGATACGATCCGGTCTCCGGCACGGGATTGCCGTCGGCATCCGCGACCTTCGCGAGCGGCGCATCCGGTTGTTCGAGAATGGTAGAGTAGTGGTATTCGTGCCCGCGCAGTCGCGCCCCAGCCAAATGCCCCGGCATCGGCGCGAGGAGTTCCGCCTGCCGATACCCCAGATGGAACTTGCGTTTCTCGTAGCTGGTCTCAAGCCCCAGCAGCCCGGCCATCGCGTGGCACTTCCCCTCCTTGTCGATCAGCCCGGCGCCCAGCGCCATGTAGCCGCCACATTCGCCATGCACCGGCCGCGTTTCCGCGTGACGCCGCAGCCCGGCGCGGAATGTATCCGCCGCAGCCAACCGGCCTGCGTGCAGCTCAGGGTATCCGCCGGGCAGCCAGACCAGATCGGCGCCGGGGTCCGGCGCCTCGTTCGCGAGCGGCGAGAACGGCAGCAACTCGGCGCCCGCCGCGCGCCAGCCTTCCACCAGATGCGGATAGGCGAAGGAGAACGCAGCATCCTGCGCGAGCGCGATCCGCTGTGCGGGCGGCGCAGGCAGTGCGCCGCCCAGCGCCAGAGGTTTGCCGCGCGCTGCCGATTTGATCGCCTCCAGATCTACATGCTCGCGCAGGAAGCTGGCATAGCCCGAGATGGCCGTTTCCAGATCGGGATGCTCGACGGCCTGTATCAGGCCCAGGTGCCGCTCTGGCAGGGTCAGATCGCCGCGCCGGGGCAGCGCGCCCAACACGTTCATCCCGGCCTTTTCCATGCCCAGCGCCGTCAACCTTTCGTGACGCGGCGATGCGACACGGTTCAGGATCACGCCCGCAAAGGGGAGATCCGGGTTATACATCCGAAACCCCAGCGCCGCCGCAGCCGCCGATTGCGCCTGCCCGCTAACGTCGACCACCAGCACCACGGGCCAGCCTAAGCGCTGCGCCGTCTCGGCGCTGGTGCCGTAGCCGCTCTGCCCACGCGTAGCGACGCCATCATAAAGTCCCATCGACCCCTCGGCGACGCAGATTTCCGCGCTCTCCGCCTGCGCCGCGATGGCGTTCAGCAGCGCGTCACCCATCGCCCATGTATCGAGATTGAAGGACGCCCGCCCGGCGGCCGCCAGATGAAAGGCGGGATCAATGTAATCCGGCCCGGACTTGAAGGGCTGCACCCGCATCCCGTCCTCTGCCAGCGCGCGCAAGAGGCCCAGCGTCACTGTGGTCTTGCCGGTTCCCGAAGAGGGCGCCGAGATCATTATGCCGGGTGCATTATTCATCCTTGTCACTCCAGTTTGCCCAAGGGCTGCCCGCGCTTTGCGGCCTGTAGCGCCGGTCGTAATCCTTGGCGTATAGGCAGCTTTCTGCGAACCCCTCGCCCCCCAGCGCAGGTCCGACAAGGATCAGCGCAGTACGCGTGATGCCCGCCTCCATCCGCCCGGCAATATTGCCCAGCGTGCCGCGAATAATCCGCTCGTCCGGCCATGAGGCGCGGAATACGATGGCGACGGGGCAATCAGCACCATAGGCGGGCGTCAGGCTGCCCATCACGTGATCCAGATTCTGGATCGACAGGTGAATGGCCAATGTCGCGCCGGTGGCGGCGAAATTCGCCAGCGTCTCGCCCTCGGGCATCGAGGAGGCGCGCCCCGGCGTGCGGGTAAGCACCACCGATTGCGCAAGGCCCGGAAGCGTCAGCTCGGCCCCCAGCGCAGCGGCGGCGGCGGCAAAGGATGGCACGCCCGGCGTAACGGACATGGGAATATCCAGATCGCGCAGGCGGCGCATCTGCTCGCCCATGGCCGACCAGACCGAAAGATCGCCGGAATGGAGGCGGGCAACGTCCTGGCCTGCCGCGTGTGCGCGCTGCATCTCGGAAATGATCGCATCCAGATCCATCGGCGCCGTGTTGACGATACGCGCGCCGTCGGAGCAGTAACTCAGGATCTGTTCCGGCACCAACGATCCGGCGTAAAGGCAAACAGGGCAGGACGCGATCAGATCGCGCCCCCGCAGCGTCAAAAGGTCCGGCGCGCCGGGGCCGGCGCCGATGAAATGAATGGTCAAGGTCCGTCTCCTTCTGCCATGGCGCAGGTGGCCATGCGATCGGGTGAAATCTGCCGCGCCGAGATCAGCCGCGCGCCGGGGCCGGCGGCGGCCAGCGCCGCTGCCTCGGCCACGCTGCCGGTGCCGTGGGCTGCATGTGATGCTGGCGAGTAAGTGTAGGTTTTTTGCGCCTCTAGTAACCCGAGCGGTACGGCATGGATCGGCACGCCCAGTTCCTCGGCCAATCTACGCAATCCCGCGCTCTTCTCTTTGCCCATCGCCGTGGCGATCAGATCGGGCGCCGCGCCACAAGCCGCCAACGCCGCGCGCAGGCTGTCCGTATCGGCGCTGCCGCGAAATCCGAACCCCGCGGCGATCATCGAACCGCGCTCAACTGCACCACCGGATAGCTGGATTTCCAGCAGGTCCTGCCTCCCAACGGCGTCGCTTGCGCCAATTCGATCCGCAGCAGATCGCCACCCAAGCGGGCGCGTGCCTCGGTCAGCAGCGCCTCGCTTTCCAGCGTCACGGCATTGGCGACGATCCGCACGCCGCGCGGCAGATGCGCCTCCAGCCAGTCCAGCAGCGCCTGCGACAGCCCGCCGCCAATGAATACCGCATCGGGCAAAGGCCGACCGACCAACGCTTCGGGCGCCGCGCCCTGCACCACGGTCAGGCGGTCCACACCCAGCCGCGCCGCGTTTTGCGCGATCCGCGCGGCGCGATCCGCGCGCGGCTCGATCGTAGTGGCCGTAACGCTGGAATGGGCCAGCAACCACTCGATCCCCACCGAGCCGGAGCCGCCGCCGATGTCCCACAGATGCTCGAACGGACGCGGCGCCAGTGCCGAGAGGGTCAGCGCACGCACCGGCCGCTTGGTCATCTGCCCGTCGCTGTCGAACCACGCATCCGGCCGCCCGCCGGTCAAGGGCAGCGTCGCGCCATCGCCCTGCAGCTCGACCGCCGCGCAGACGGGGTGGGCGAAGCCGATATCGGGCGATTCCGCAGCAGTGCAATCGCTACGCCGCTCACGCGGGCCACCGACTGCTTCGAACACCGTCATCCGCGACGCGCCAAAGCCTGCATCGCTGAGGTATTCGGCTATCCCCCGCACCGCGGCGCCATCGCGCAACAACACGATGATCCGCACTCCCGCCGAGATGACAGGCCGCAGGCGGGCATGCGGCGCGGCATGAAGGCCGAGACATTCGGTCCGCTCCAGCGCCCAGCCCATCCGCGCGGCGACCAGCGAGAAGGTGGATGGACCGGGCAGCGCCGTCCACTCCCCCGGCGCCAGATGCCGCGCAAGGCTGCGGCCCGCGCCGAACCAGAACGGATCGCCCGAGGCCAGCACCACGACGCGCCGCCGGCGCAAGCCCAGCAGCGGCGCGATGCCGTCCGCAAACGGCACGGGCCATGCAACGAGCTCTGCCTTGAGGTCAGGCAACAGGCCAAGATGCCGGGTCGGCCCCATCACGATTTCCGCCGCCTGCAGCGCGGCGAGGCTTGCGGGCGGCAGGCCATCCGGCGCATCTTCGCCCATTCCAACGATGGTCAGCCACGGAGCGTCAGCCATGAAGCAAAACCTTCTCATCCTTGGCGGCACCACGGAGGCGACGGCCCTGTGCCAGGCTCTCAGTGCGGCAGGCATCGGCGGCACCGTGTCCTTCGCGGGCCGCGTGCAGCGCCCGGTGCGCCAGCCGCTTCCGCAGCGTGTCGGCGGTTTCGGCGGGGCCGAGGGGCTGGCCCGCTACCTGTTGGAACACGCGATCAGCCATGTGATCGACGCGACCCATCCCTTCGCCGCCCAGATGAGCGCCAATGCTGTCGCCGCATGCGCCGCCGAGGACGTGCCGCTGATCGCGCTGACGCGCCCCGCGTGGCAGGCGGGGCCGGGCGATAATTGGACCCATGTACCCGATATCGCCGGTGCGGTGGCCGCGCTGGACCGTCCCGCCACCCGCGTCATGCTGGCCGTTGGGCGGATGCATCTGGCGGAGTTCGCCCGAAACAAGCAGCATTTCTACCTGTTGCGCCTGATCAATCGGCCGGATGCGCCGCTGCCCTTCCCCAAGTACGAAATCGTTCAGGACCGAGGCCCGTTCAGCATTGCGGGCGATCTGGCGCTGATGCGCGATCATCGGATCGATCTGGTCGTGTCCAAGAATTCCGGCGGCAGAGGCGCCCATGCCAAGATCATCGCCGCGCGCGAATTGGGCCTGCCGGTGATCATGATCGACCGCCCTGCCCTGCCCCTGCGGCGCGAGGCGCATTCGGTGGACGCGGTTTTGGCGTGGCTCGCTCATGACGGCACCGAGCGCGGCGTATAGACAAAAGGCGCGCCGTCCCGTTCGATCACCCGCGTGGCCGATGTGCCGACCAGTACCATCGTGCGCATGTCGGCCATCTCGGAGCGCGCGTCCGGCAGGGCAAGGATGCGGATCGCCTCGTCAGGCGTCGAAACGGCACGGGCGAAGATCATCGGGCGGGTGTCGCGGCAGGCATCGTTGAGAATGTCCAGCACGCGGGCAAACCCTTCGGGCCTCGCCTTGGACCTTGGATTGTAGAAGGCCATGGCGAAATCGGCCTCGACGGCAAGGCGCAGACGCTTTTCGATCAGCGCCCAGGGCTTGAGGTTGTCGCTGAGATTGATGGCGCAGAAATCATGTCCCAAGGGGGCGCCGACGCGCGCGGCAGCGGCCAGCATGGCGGTGATGCCCGGCAGAACGTCGATCTGCAGATAGCGCCACGCTCGCGGGCCATGCTCGACCGCCTCGAACACCGCCGATGCCATGGCAAAAACGCCCGGATCGCCCGACGAGACTACCACCACGCGGCGCCCCCCTGCCGCCATTTCCAGCGCGTGGCGCGCGCGGTCCAGCTCAACCCGGTTATCGCTGGGATGTAGCGTCAGACCGGGGCGCGGCGCCACGCGAGCGACGTAAGGGATGTAGCCAACCACATCGGTGGCGCGCTCCAGCGCGGCCGTCACCTGCGGCGTTACCAGATCCCCGGCGCCCGGCCCCAGCCCCGCGATGACAAGCGATCCGCTCATGGCCGCCGCCCGTTGCCATGCACGACTACGATCGAAAAATATGGCGTGACACGCCCTTCGGCATCCGAGAGTTTCTGCACCGTTTGCCCCTTTATGCTGGCATATTCGACCAGCCATGCCGCGTCATATTTTCCAGCCGCGCGCAGCGCGCGGCGCAGCTTGTCGATGTTGCGCCCGATCTTCATCACCACCAGCGCATCTGCGGCCTGCATGTGACGCACCAGATCCGCCTCTGGCAGGGTCGCCATCAGCACGCTCAGCACGTCGTCGCCCCATGTTATGGGCTGGCCCGTTGCCGTCCACGCGGCCGACATACCGGTTGTGGCGGGCACGACCTGGACCGGCACCACATCGTTGAGCCGCGTATAGAGATGCATGAACGATCCGTAGAAAAACGGATCGCCCTCGCAGAGCACCACGACATCCTCGCCGCGGTCCGCCAGCTTGCGCAGATGGGCGGTGCAATCGGCGTAGAAGGCGGAAAGCGTGGTGTTGTAATCCGGGTGGCTCACCGGGATTTCGGTGGTGACGGGATATTCCATCGCGAATTCCACGACATCCGGCGCCAGCATCCCCTCGACCATGCCGCGCGCGCGGCCGGCGCGCCCCTCTTTGCGGAAATACGCGACATGGCGCGCGCCGGTCACAAGCCGGTGGGCCCGCACGCTCATCAAGTCGGGATCACCGGGGCCAAGGCCCACGCCATGGATGGTGCCGGAGGCGCCACTCATTCCGCGCGGCTCGCGATGGCGTTGATTGCGGCGACGGTGATCGCGCTTCCGCCCAGCCGCCCCTCGACGATGCAGCAGGGCGCGGGCGGATCGGCCCAGAGCGCGTCCTTGCTTTCGCGTGCGCCGACAAAGCCGACCGGGCAGCCGATGATCGCCGCAGGGCGCGGGCAGGAGGGATCTTGCAGCATGTTGAGCAGATGGAACAGCGCCGTGGGCGCGTTGCCGATAGCGACCAGCGCGCCCGCCAGATGCGGGCGCCACAGCTCCAGCGCAGCGGCGGAGCGGGTGTTGCCCATCTCGCGCGCCAGATCGGGGACGACAGGATCACGAAGCGTGCAGATCACCTGATTGCTTGCAGGCAGCCGGGGGCGCGTCACCCCCTCGCTGACCATATGGGCATCGCACAGGATCGGCGCACCCACGGCCAGCGCGGCGCGGGCGGCCTTGGCGAAACCGGCGGACATGCGGATATGTTGTTCCAGCCCCACCATTCCGGCAGCATGGATCATGCGCACGGCTATGGGTTCCTCATCCGTGTCGAAGCGGGCCAGATCCGCCTCGGCGCGAATCGTCGCAAAGGATTGCGCATAGATCGCGGCGCCATCGGTCTCGTAAGTGTGGATCATGTGTTTTTGCTCATCTCGGCCAGAATGTTCTTGGGGCTAAGCCCGTATCGCTCGGGTGTGTCGCCAGCGCGGCCACCGCCCAGCAGATCGTACCGCCCTGCGCGTCCGATCAATGTGAGGTCCGCCGCGCCCGCCCGCGCGCAGCCCTTGGCGCAACCCGACACATGCAGACTGCCCGCAACGAAAGGCGCGAGGGCCCGCGCAAGGGCGCGTGTCTCGACGCTTGACGACGGGCAGAAGGGCGCACCCGCACAGGCATCGACGCGCATCAGCGGGTCCTGCGGATCGGTGACGAAGGCGGGCGAGTCCGGCGGCGTGCCGGCTTCGAGCAGCAGCATCCGCCAAGGAGTGAGGCGGATCGCGGGCAATGCCTGCGCGCGGATCACCTGCGCCAGCGCGGCGGCATCGACATGCCCGAATGGCGCACCGATCAAGGTGCCGCCCGTCCGCGCGCCGATCAGGGGGCGCGGCGCCGGGGGCAAGGGCGGCGTGTCGCACCAATCCTCCGGCATGGCCGCCTCGGCCAGCACGCGCGCCATGCGGCGCTGGTCGGGGGTGATATGCCGGGCCAACCAGTGCGCCATTTCGATCAACGCCGGAATGGCCGTGTCCTCGGTGATCGCCCGTCCAGAGGCGGCACCCTCCGCGCGCAGAATCAGGCCGGATGCGCCGCGCTCGATACGGATATCGGCGCTGTCCTCGGTCAGCAGGGGGCGCGCGCCGCAATCGACGGCGTAGCCTACCTTGGCAGGCAGCTCCGGCACATCGGCAAGCCGCGAAGTCAACGCCTGTGCAAGGCGGTGGACGGTATCGCCCTCCTGCCAGAACGGCGCGACTAGGATGTTGCGCCGCCGCTCCAGCGCCGGATCAGCGTCAAGCAGGCTCAGATCGCCCAACGCATCCACCAACGCAGCGTGATCTGCCTCGGCCACGCCGCGGATCTGCAGGTTCGCACGGCTCGTCAGGTCGAGATAACCGTGCCCGTAGCGCCGCGCCAGATCGCAAAGGCCCAGCGCCTGCGCCGCTGTCAGCCGCGCCATATGCGGACGGATGCGCACGACCAGCCCGTCGGCAGCCATCATCGGGCGATACGCGCCGGGACACCAGCCTTTGACCTCGGGCGCGCTCATGCGGGTGCCTCCAGACCGGCCATCACCGAATTGCGCCGTGTCTGCCACAGGCCGGCCTCCAGCAGCGCGGCAAAACGCGCCTGCATCGCGCGGTACGCCTCGGGATTGGCATCTTGCAGGAAACCTTCGGTTTCGGGATCACCCAGCGTCGCGTCGTGGTAAAGATCAAAGAGATGCGGCGCCACCGCACCCGCCAGATGCGCAAAACTGGCCAAGTGATCCAGAGTTGCCGCGATCTCGGCCGCACCGCGAAAGCCGTGTTGTTTCATGCCCCCGATCCAGCCGGGATTGGCGGCGCGGGCGCGCACGACACGCGCGATCTCTTCGCTCAAGGTGCGGGTGCGGGGATGATCGGGATTGGTGTTTGCCAAATGATAGAGCGCCGCACGCCCCCCCGTGACCGCTTGCGCCGCGGCAAACCCCGCCTCATGCGCGGCGTAGTCGCTGGCCAGCAGCAGGTCCGTTTCGGGAAGGTCCTGCGGATGCACGAAGCTGTCCGCCTGCGCGACACGCGCCCGGATACCCGCCGTGTCGTGCACCGCCGCCTCACCGTCCAGCGCCCAAGCGCTGGCCGCCAGCCATGCGAGGCCCGCCTTTTCCCGCCCCGCCTCGGTATAGTCCTCCAGCGCCGCGCCCATGCCCAAGCCGAACGATCCGGGCCGGGGGCCATAGACCCGCGCCAGATCCTCGCGCCCGGCATAGGGGTTCCACTCCGGCTCTTCGTCGCGTGCCGCCAATGTGCGCACCGATTGGGCAAAAAGCGCCGAGAGCGTCGGGAATACGTCACGAAAAAGGCCCGAGACACGCAAGGTGACGTCGATCCGGGGGCGACGCATTTCGGTCAGCGGGATGACCTCAATGCCTGATACCCGCTCGGACCCGGCATCCCAGACCGGACGCACGCCCAGCAGATGCAGCGCCATGGCGAATTCCTCGCCCGCCGTGCGCATCGTTGCCGATCCCCAGAGATCGACGATCAGACCACGCGGCCAATCGCCCTCATCCTGCAAATGGCGGCGGATCAGTTCATCGGCCAGCCGGACGCCCTGCGCATAGGCCGCGCGCGTCGGCACGGCACGCGGATCGGTGGTATAGAGGTTGCGCCCCGTCGGCAGCACATCGCGCCGCCCCCGGTAGGGCGAGCCGGAGGGGCCGGCCGCGATGCGCCGGCCATCAAGCGCGTCCAGCAACGCGCGTTGCTCGGCCGAAGCAGATTGCCCCGTGGCAAAGGGCGCGGTGCGCTGCGGCGCGCGGCCCCAGATATGCAGGCCTTCGCCGAACTGGCTTTCCTTGATGTCGCACACGAAACGGTCGATCCGGGTGATCGCCTCGGCGCTGCAGCCGGCACGATCGAGACCCAGATCGTCCTCGACCCCCTGCGCCTGCGCCTCGTCACGGATATCGGATTGAAGCCGGTCACGGCGGCGTGGATCCAGCCCGTCGGCGTTAGAAAACTCGTCCAGCAGCGATTCGAGCCGCGCCAGCCGTTCGGGCGTGCCACTGGCGCGCATGGGGGGCGGGATATGGCCCAGCGTGACCGCGCCAATGCGCCGCTTGGCCTGCGCGGCCTCGCCGGGATCGTTGACGATAAATGGATAGATAACCGGCAGCGCGCCTGTCAGGACCTCGGGCCAGCAGGTTTCCGAGAGCGCCACCGATTTGCCCGGCAGCCATTCCAGCGTGCCATGCGCGCCGATATGAACCAGCGCGTCGACGCGGCTTTGCAGCCACAGATAGAAGGCGACATAGGCGTGGCGAGGTGTGCGGACCAGATCGTGATAGCTGTCCTCGCGGCCCTTGGGCGTATCGCGTTCGGGCTGTAGTGCGATCCATGCGTTGCCGCGCCGGGTGGCGGCGAAGTGAAAGGCACCGTTCTGGCAATCGGGATCGTCCTCGGGGTCGCCCCAGACCTCGGCCAACGTTGCGCGCAGGGTTTCGGGCAGGCGGGCCAACGCGGACCTGTACTCCGCCACCGCCCAAGCCGTGCTGCGCTGCTGGAGCGCCTCGTGCAAAGGCGCCTCCCTCGCGCCGGTGTCATAACCCGCGCCCTCCAGATCGCTCAGGATCGCCTCGGCCGATTGTGGCGCATCGAGACCGACCGCATGGCCCATGTTCCAATTCTTGCCCGGATAGGTGGACAGGACCAGCGCCACGCGCCGCTGCGCCGGCGGGGTCGCGGCCAGCCGGCTCCAGCCCCGCACGCGGTCCGCGATCGCCGCGATCCTGCCCGTCTCGGCGCGGTGGGCAAAGCGGGAGTATTGCAGTTGCGCATCCTTTTTGCCCGGATCCTTGAAACTGGCGACGCCGCCCATGATGCGCCCGTCCACCTCGGGCAAGACCACATGCATGGCGAGGTCAGCGGGCGAAAGGCCCCGCTCGGCCTCGGCCCAGGCCTTTCGGGTGGAGGTGGCGAGGGCCACCTGAAAAACCGGCACACCCGCTGCATCTAGCGGCGACGCGACACCCTCGCCCTTGCCGGAAAAGGCGGTGGCGTTGACGATGGCCACCGGGTCTAACGACGCGACCTGACGGCGCAACCAGCCCGCGGCCTCCGGCGCCTTGAGCGATGGCCCAAAGAGCGCGGCCACATCGAAACCGCGCGCGCGGAAAGCGTCGAAAAGCGCGATGATCGGCGCGAGGTCAGCAGCCACCAGATAAGAGCGGTAGAAGACGATCAGAACGCGCGGCTGGCCCGCGAGGGCCGACGCGGATGCGCGCGCCAGAACCGGACAGCAGGCACCCTGCTCTGGCGTCCAGGCCCCGACCTGAGGCAGCGATTTTGCGCCGCGCACCGGCCCCGCATAGAGCCCCGCCGCCAACGCCAGTTGCGCCAGCGCCGCCTGCGCCGCAACCGCGCCGCCTGTGTCGCACAGATGCGCAAGCCGCCGCAGCGTGGATTTCGGAAGGGTCGACATGTCATCCAGCCGCGCGTCGGGGCGACCATCGGCAGGCAGCACGGCCAGCGCGATCCCTTTTTCCTGCGCCAGCGCACGGATGCTCTGCAGGCCATAAGGCCAGTATGGCACACCCCCGATCAGGCGGATCAGGATGCCTTTGGCGCCGCTCAATGTCTGCTCGACATAGGTATCGACCGACAAGGGATGCTTCAGCGCAACGATATTGGCCAGTCTCAGCGTCGGCAGCCGCCCCTCCGGCCCACCGCCTTGATGCCAGCCTTCCGCGAAAGCGCCCAGATCGGAGTCGGACAGCGACAGCACCACCAGATCGGCGGCGTCCTGCACCAGATCCATCGGTGTCTCGGTCTCTTCCAGCCCGTGGCTTTCGCGGAAAACGACGTGCATGGTGTTACTCTGCCGCCTCGGCCCGCGCCGCGCCCAGAGCGGTGCGAATCACGCCTGCGTCGATGTCGTGATGCTCGGCGATGACGACCAGCCGGCCCGCGCGGGCCTCGTTCGGCTGCCACGGGCGGTCGAACTGATGCCGCACCCGCGCGCCCACGGCCTGCACCAGCAGGCGCATGGGTTTGCCCGCGACCGCGGCACATCCCTTGACTCGCAGAATATTGTGCTCGTTGGCCAGTCCCTCGATAGCGCGAACCAGATCGGCGGGGTCGGTAACTTCGGGAATGTCCACCACGATGCTCTCGAAGTCGTCATGCTCGTGGTCATCCGCGCCATCGTGATGTGAAGGGCGCGCGTCAATATCGTCCTCGGCGGCGGCCTCCAACCCCAGAATGATGCGCGGGTCGATGAGGCCTTCGGCCACTTCGACCACCGGCACCGAGCGCGGAGATTCGGCGGCGATCACCTCTTTTGCAAGAATAACGCCTTCCGGCCCGGCAAGGTCGGGCTTGGTCAAAAGGATAATGTCGGCGCAGGAAATCTGATCGCCGAACACCTCGGACAGGGGCGTTTCGTGGTCGATGCTGTCATCGGCCAGCCGCTGCGCATCGACGCGCGCGACATCGGTGGCGAACCGGCCCGCCGCGACTGCCTCGGCATCGGCCAGCGCGATCACGCCGTCCACGGTGATCTTCGAGCGGATATCGGGCCAGTCGAACGCCTTGAGCAGCGGCTTGGGCAGCGCAAGGCCGGAGGTTTCGATCAAAATGTGATCGGGGCGCGGATCGAGCGCCATCAGCGCCTCGATCGTCGGAATGAAATCATCGGCCACGGTGCAGCAGATGCAGCCATTTGCCAGCTCCATGATGTTTTCCGCCGGGCAATCGGGGATCGCGCAGGATTTCAGGATATCGCCATCAACGCCCACATCGCCGAATTCATTGACGATTACGGCAAGGCGCTTGCCACCCGGGTTTTGCATCAGCTGGCGCACCAGCGTCGTCTTGCCCGAGCCGAGAAATCCGGTGATGACGGTGACGGGAAGTTTGGCAAGATCAGACATCGGAGGCCTCCAGCGGGGGAATGCGCGCAACACAATTGCGCTTGAAATGTTCGGGGCGTTCGCGCCACGGGATCAGCCCATCGGGGCACGCGTGATAGCGGGCGGCGCCGTCAAGGATCATCGCGGGGCCTGCCTGCTCGTCGACATTCGCGAAGACATAACTCCAGCGCGCGCCGCCGCGCAGCGCAACGGTGCAGCCGTGATCGCAGTTTTGCAGGCAAGCAACCGGCGTCAGTCGCACCCCTTCGGGCAATGGCAACGCGGCCAGCGCATCGAACAGAACCTGCCCCGGCCAGCGATCATCACCCGGCTCGGTGCGGCCGCGGCGGCATTTGGTACAGACCAGCAGTTCGGTTGGATCAGGTGTTGCATCTGTGCTGTCTTTCACGCCTCAAGCCCCTTAACTCAGGGACGCGGGCATGAAATGACGAGAGGATACCAGCAGCCGGAATCGCCCCGACACCGACACACCCCGTCCGGTTTCGTCCTTTTATGTTGGCAGGTCTCCCGGCTGGCGGATTCAGGGCAGCTGGCCCTACGCCCGATCTGCCTTCCCGGCGTATGCCAGTGGCTGTGATCGGCCTTTCCGTTTACGGTCGCGGGGGCGGCTGTCTTTGGCCGCGATAGCGCGCGGCTGCACATTCCCTTTTCACCTGCCGAGGCAGGCACCAACACTGATGCAGTGTTTACTCATAGCCAGCGCCCTGTCAAGCCGAAGGAAATCCTGGTAGTGGGTCACTTTGAATTTTCTGGCTGACGTTTTTTGTAGGGTACACGCGTCTTGGCAACTGTATTTCTCAGGTGATCTGATTGGTCCATTTTAGACGAGATTCGCAAAGCGCGTTCGCGATTGTGACGAGCTTTAGAGTAACGGCTGTGATGACAACCTTATGTGGTTTTCCGGCGGCGCGAAGACGGTCAACTAAGATCTTCGAAACTGGGTTGTGTTGGCGCGACGCCCCCAAAAGAAAATGCCGTGTCCGCAAATCGTGTTGGGTGAGGACTCTTTGGGAATACAGAGTTTGGCCAATCTCCCTTTTCGGAATGTAGGGCCTG
>NZ_FTNV01000008.1 GCF_900156535.1 Roseovarius nanhaiticus
GTGGCGCTTGTAGCGGATGTCTTGATTTCGCATCGCCACCAACTACGCTGACAACCCTCGGCCAGCAATGTGCAGGGCGTTAACGTGACAACACCCTGTTGCCTCCTTTCGCTTTTTCTTCGCTGTTTCGGAGCTGGCCTTGAAGCGGTAGCTGTCATTGCCGGTCTCGAGGATATGGCAGCGATGGGTGAGACGATCGAGCAGTGCTGTGGTCATTTTCGCATCGCCAAAGACGCTGGCCCATTCACTGAAGCTCAGGTTAGTGGTGATGATGACGCTGGTGCGTTCATACAGCTTGCTCAGAAGATGGAAGAGCAACGCGCCGCCAGAGGCGCTGAACGGCAGATATCCCAGCTCATCGAGGATCACCAAGTCGGTTTTGACGAGCGCCTCAGCGATCTTCCCGGCCTTGCCTTGGGCTTTTTCCTGCTCCAGTGCGTTGACCAGTTCGACAGTCGAGAAGAAGCGTACGCGTTTGCGGTGATGCTCGATGGCCTGGATGCCGAGGGCGGTGGCAACATGGCTTTTCCCCGTGCCGGGACCGCCGATCAGCACCACATTCTCGGCCCCATGGGCAACCTGAAGCTTGATGCGCTCGCCGCCGACATAGGCCCAGTCCTCGCTCCAATCGAACTGGAAAGCCTCGCCCGGCGCGAACACCAGCGGCACGAAAGTCCCGCGATCAGTCGTGTGATGCGCACGCTGCCGTTCACCCTTCCATTCCCGCACAAAGGCCGCAACACGTTCGTAGGAACCGTCATATCCAAGCTTTACAAGATCGGCATGCATCAGATTCGCCGTTCGGCGTTCCTTGCGTGATTTGCGCTGATCAGTCGTCAGCCACGCAGTAAGATGCTTAGCATAGAGGTCCAGCTTGCTGGGACGATCCGGCACCTGAAATGCAGGTTCAACAATCCCCTCCCGCAGATACTTCTTGATCGTGTTGCGAGATACGCCCGTCCGCCGCGCGATCTCGCGAATAGGCATCTTATCCCGCAGTGCCCATTTCCGAATTACCCTCAAAAATCCCATGTCTATCACTCCATGCGCCCCCAGCTGATTCAAGCCGCGGCAAGGTTGCACATGGGTCAATTCTCAATGACAATTTCTGCTGGTGCCGGGTCAGTTCTCAATGACAATCAACAGCGATGACAGGCTGTTCGACGCGGTGCAGCGGCATGGGAATCCTTGCGGGTTCTTCTTTTGTTCTCAATCTGCGATAGAGCCCCCGCGTGTCAAGACCGATCGGATTTCTCGACCGAAATTACAGACCGCCCTTGTCGGATTTCAGGCCTTCCCCACTTTGATGAATGACCATTTGCTCGGCCGGAAATGGCCGTAACAGAGCAAAGGCTGATTCCGGCCGACCTGTAAGCCACTCCTCGTAGGCTTCCGGATGCAGGATCACAGGCATCCGGTCCGGGTGAGTATCCCGCACCAGCTCATTCGGTGTTGTCGTCACCATCGACGAGGTGACCATTTCGCGTTGCTCGCCGCCGTAATTGCCGCTGAATGCGCGCCAGACACCGGCAAAGGCGAAGGGCGGCCGGTTGCCCTCGCCTCTCACGCCAAACCAGAAATAGGTGGCCGGGTTGCGACCCTTGGCCTCGCAGAAGCTCGTCGCCGGGATCAGGCACCGGCGCTGGATGAAGCTCTTCTTCCAGAAGGGTGAAGTTCTCAGCTTGTCGTCGCGGGCGTTGTTCACGGCCTTTGACTGGATTGGCTGGCCAGTCTTTTTTGAAACCTGAGGCAGCACGAAGCCCCAATGCGTGTTCCATAATGCGCGTTCACCGTTGTCATTCAACGCCACGATTGGCGCGGTTCCTTTCGGGAAGATCCCCGGCAATGGCTCCGCGTTCCCCAGCTGGTCGCGCTGCGCATCCACTGCGAAAAGCTGGCGCATCGCTGCGGGCGGCATGGTGTTCGAGTAGAGATTGCACATGTGAATTCCTAGGCGGACAGCAGGCACAGACGTTCTTAGAATCTACAACAGATAAATATCCGCAAGCAAAGAAGGGACGGCACATATTTCGTGCCGTCCCTTCTGATTTACAAACTCGCTGATCTTCAGTGATTGTGTTCAGGCAAGTTCTTCAGTTCGTCTTTCGACATGGCAGTCGTCGCATGAACCTTGCCGTTTTCGTCGCGCATGAAATTCAAGCTGGACACCGGCAACGATACTGGCTTTGCGCCGAGACCAAGAAATCCACCAACGTCCACGATGGCTTGGGCATGCTGACCCGTGCCATGGAAATGGGAGACGTCACCGATGTGATTGTCATCGGGACCATAGACGTTTGCACCGTCGACAGTCGCGAAGCTCAGTTCGTCCGGACGAAGGGGGGTATGCTTAGAGTGATCCATGATAGCCTCACTTTGGTTGATGTTTCCTGATACAGTTCAACCTTTCAGTAGCGGCGCGGTTCCGGCCGGCAGATAGCGCGAGCAGGAAACCGCTTGGTGAGAGGAATGAAGTTCAAGATCCGTCAGGCCATTGCATCCAAGTTCCGTGAGCGTTCGGCTAATTCGGTCATGAAATCATCGGATTCGTAGATGTTGTCCAGCGCACCGTCGAGCTTGCGCGCCGCCTCGTCATTGCCAAGCGCCTCGGCGAATGCCTTGGTCGTTCCAAACCCGGCGATCCCATAATGGCACAGACGCTGATATTGCGCGATGATGGCGACATCCAGAGCGGCGCCGCTCATGTCGGTGTCGAGGGCGTGCTTGCGGGCTTCCTTGACCAGCCCTTCCATGCCCTTGCAATGCTCTTTCTTTACGTCGGCACCTCTGTCCTCGAGCAGAGATTTCAGAAGGCGGGTATGCTGATCGATCCCGTCCTTGGCCGAACTCAGCCGATCGACAAGTTTGCTGTCGGATGCCTTGTCGGCCATCGCCGATACCACGTCTGACATCTGGTCGTTCGCGGACCACAGGTCTTGAAGCTCTTCTACATAAAGGTCTTTTAACGTTGTCATTTTACGCTCCTTTCACGGTCGGCGGTGCCGACGCGCTGGTTTGAGTATGGTCGGGAAGACGATCCACACGGACCGGACAGCCCCGCGTATCGGGGCCAGCGGGGACATTCGCTGACCCATTGCCCGGCAGCAGCGTGTCAAGGTGGGAACATGGCATCGTTGCTGCCGAAGCTATCGGGGCGGATATCAGCCGCTCCGAATTCCTGAACTTCTCCAGTATTTCGATATGCTGCGAGAGTTCCCGCACGTTGAGGCGGTAGCGACCAGGCACCTGCGGCGGCCAGGGGCCCAGCGTGTTGCCGATGGCCTGCCTGACCAGCCAGTCCGCCGACGGCAGGCAGTCGTCGATCAGGTAATCCATGCCCCCGATCCGCGCCTTGAGCGCGTCGGACATGCCCCCCGCCGCGCGGCCGGTCAGGCGGCACGAGGCCTGCACCTTCACATCATCGGCGTGACGGACCCGGCAACCCGCCGCGCGGAGCGCGCGGACGATCCGGCGGTCCTCGCCGCATCTGATCGGCGCGAATCCTCCGACATCCAGATACGCGGTGCGGGTGAACGCGAGGCTCGCCCCCGCCGCTTCGCCATGGGTGCTGCCGATATCCGAGCATTCCGGCGCGTGGCGGGCGTAGATGTCCTGCACCAGGGCCCTGTAGGTGCCTTCCAGTTCGGCCAGGTGCGGGTCCATGCCATCGAGGATATCGGCCTCATCCTCGATCAGATCGACCTTGCCGCAGACAGCGTCCGCCGTTTTCAGGTGTGCAAGGTTGCGTGCGATCCAATCCGGGGCGACGATGCAATCGGCGTCGGTGGTCAAAAGATAGCGAAGCGCGGGCATGGTCTGCAGGGCGTGATCGCACCCGATCCGCCGGGCGGTGCCGACACCCTCTTGCGCAGGCAGTGTCCGTTCCAGCACCGTCAGGTCAAGGTTACGTCGGGCGGCGGTGTCGCGGGCCACGCTGCCGGTGCGGTCCGTGGTGTTGTTGACCACCAGGATCACCGTCGCGTTGCCTTGTTCCGCCAACGCGGTGAGACAGCCACCGATCCGGGCTTCCTCGTTGCGGGCGGGAATGATGATGGCGGTGTCTTTTGCGGCGGGGCAGGTCATGTCGTGCCCTTCGGCAGTCCGCGGTCGATGCGATACCCGTCGGTCTGGGTCACGCAATCGAACTCATGGGTGTCCAGCGCCGCCGTGAAGATCGTGAGCGCCTCCACCCCCTGCAAATCATGGTCGGTTTCGCCAAGCCAACTCACGCAGAGCACCTCCGCCTTCGGCCAGGCGGTGGCGAAATCCAATGCCAGTTTGCGCAAGCTGCCCTCATCGAGGAAATAGAGGATCTCGGACAGGATCAGCAGGTCGAAATTACCCGCTGGCAGCGGACAAGGGTAAAAGTCGTGGATGAAGGTGGCATCCGGCACGGCCCGGCGTGCGGCCTCGATCGCGATGGCCACCGCATCCATGCCGGTATAGCGGTCGCAGATGTCCACCAGATGCCGCGCGAGCTGCCCGTTGCCGCAGCCCAGTTCGAAGGCCGAGGCGTATCGGGGCCGCGACAGCGCCGCCCGGGTTGCGGCGAACTTTGCCTGTTCGTAATCGCTGTGCTCGAAATCCCAAGGATCCGAGGTGTCGGCATAAAGCGCGTGCAGGTGATCGCGGCCGACGCCCATCACGGCATCCTCCAGAAAATTTCGTCTTCGGTCACGAATTTCTCGATGAACCCCGGCGGCAGGGTGAACCCCGATGGATCATCGGTGACGACCCTGCCCAGTTGGCTTCGATGCGCATGGATTGCCGCGCGTTTCCTGGCGCGCAGGTCCTCCGGGGGCACGCACACCGGGGCGTGACGGGTGGCGGTCTGGCGGAAATCGGGATCGTCCCAGCGGCACCAGACGGGATAGCTGTAGAACGCCCACTCCGGGCGGCGGCGGCGCAACGCGCCGGCGAAGCGGGCCGTCGCCTGGTGGTCTTCGTGGTGATCCTCGGCGGCGGGCACGAAGACATGGCGCGCGCCATGACCTTCGATGATCTGTTCCAGCCTGGCGGCAACCTCTGTCGCATCGGCCTGATAGAGACGGCTGTCGGCAATGCCCAGCCAGGTCAGATCGCGCGCGGAACCGCCGAGACATTCGATGGCCGCTACCATCTCCGCGTGTCGCTGGCGGGCCAGCCGCTCCGGTGTCCATTGCCGCGATCCGGGGTGGCTCGCACTGCCATCCGTCAGGCAGATGACGTGCGCGCCCACGCCTGCGAAACCCCGCGCCAGAAGTGCGCCGCAGCCGAGGGATTCATCGTCAGGATGTGGGGCCAAGACGACGAAGCTTTCGCGACCCTCGAACACGTCCGGCAGCAAGGGCGCATGTGCCACGTTCATCCGAAGACCCCCCAGATGCGCCCGTCTTCCCCGAGCGCCGTCTGCGCCGCGCGTTGCAGGAACGCATCCCGCGCGGCCTGCCGCAGATAGACTGCCAGATCGCGGGCCATGCGCCCGGTCTCGGACCCGGCCTCGAAATGCCGCAGGCCGATGCTCTGCTCGACGGCCCGGATGGCGTCGAGCCCGATCTCCTCGGTAAAGAGCCGGGCCGCGATGGAGGTGGCCACGATGTCATCCGGCGCGATGTGGCGATCGGCAGCAGCTTCGGCGGCGCGCTCAGTCAGGGCCATGCCGGCCCAAGCGCGCATCAGCGCATCCATCAGACGGCTCTTCTGGGCTTCCGCCTCCATGCGGCCTGCGGCGCGAAGCTCTGTCGCGGCCCGGTCCAGCAGGCCGGCGGTGGCGCCGACCTGCAAGGCCGCGATCCGCCAGACACCGCCGACGAAATGCGGCTCCTTCAGGTAATCGCCGGGATTGCCGATCCATTCGTTCCTGTCGACCGGCAGGCCGGTGAAATCAAAGCTGCCCGAGGCAGTCGCCCGCATCCCCTGCATGTCCCATGCGGACGGGTCCGCGGGGGCGGCGTCCGTCACATCGACCAGCGCCAGCCGCACCTCGGGACCGGAATCCACAGTGACCAGCGCATGGGTCACGGTGCCCAGCCCCGAGGCATAGCACTTGCCGCCCTGCAAATGCTGCCCCGTGGCATCCAGCGTCACCGGCGCCGCGCCATCGGCCCCCCAGACGCCCAGCAGGGCACCCTTGGCGATCTGGCGATCGACCTGCGCCTCTTGCACCTTCGTTCCATAAAGGCGGACCAGGTGCAGCGCGTTGACATGCCCTTCGAACAGCCGCCCGACGCCGAGGTTCGCAGCGCCCACCTGCATCAGGGCGCGCGCGGTGCGGGCGGGATCGGTCGCGCCGTCATCGGTCAGAAGGTCCGCCTGTCGCAGCAGATCGATGGAGCGGCCGATCGGGCGCGCGCCACGCTCCTCTTCTGCGGCGGCGGCCCGCAGGGCCTCCGCGACATCGGACGGCACCGGCCCGGCGGTGGTCGAAGGCGGCAACTCGGCAAGGGGTCTGGAAGCTGTCATGTGCTCTTTACCATCTCCATCTCAGGATGCCTTGCAGCGGCGTGTTCCAGCAGCTGCACCCAGTCCCCGGTGACCCGGCCCAGCCGGAAGGCGGGATTGGCGGTGACCTGCGGCGGCGCACGCCGCCACGCCCGGATGCGCCCAAGGATCTGCGCCGGGTCATGGCCATCCACGGGCTGCGTGGCATCCGCCACGATTTCCGCATTGGCACCCAGCCCATCATGCACCAGCACCGGCGCGCCGACCGCATTGGCCTCGGCCAGCACCAGGCCGAAGGTCTCGGCAAATGTCGTCTGGGGATAGAACAGGCAGAGCGCACGGCGCATCTGCCGGATGAGCGCCCCATGGGACAGGGATCCCAGAAAAACCACGCCCTCGGGCACCGGCCCGGTATCCCAGCGCAGATAGCCCGGATCGGCCACGGCAAGGGTCAGGTTCGGAAGGTCACGGCGCAGCGTGGCGAATTGTTCGAACACCTCGGCCAACCCCTTGTGGGGCGAACTTGCAAAGAGCAGCCGGTCCGGGTCGCGGGGCGTGGCGTCGGGGTGCAGATCGTCATCGAGCGGATTGTAGATCACGCGGATGGGCGGCACATCCTCCGCCCCGAGGAACCCCGCCAGTTCGCGAGCGTGTGTGTTTGACACGCAGATGACGGTGATGTCGGCAGCCTTCAGCGCCGCGCCCATTCTGCGGTTGTGACGGCCGGGATAGACGTGCAGCCAGAGGAAGATCGGCGTGTCTGGATGCCACTTGCGCAGCTTGATCGCCACCTTCCAGCGGTTGATGACGATCAGGGCGGCGGGGTTTTGCGCGTTATCGAGGTCTTGCAGGGGCCGCAACGTCCCTGCCTCGGACAGGTCCCAGTGGCCACGACCCTGCTGATACTGCGTGATCTCGAACCGGGAGCCGAGTGCTGCGGCCACCCGCAGCACCGTCGCTTCCGTGCCGCCAAGACCGCCGGTCCCGAGGTCGGGCAGGTCGTAACCCGCGGCAGAGCACGGATCGACGATCGCCACCGGCGCGCGCGCTGTCTCTTGGCGAAACGCCTTCATTGCGCGGCCATCCCTGTAGCAGGAACGGTGGCGAGGATTTGCGCGACCCGGGCCGACGTGGCGGGCGTGACCGGGATGTCGCGCCGTGCCAGAAAGTCGGGCCGGCTGACATGGCTGACGCCGAGGGTCGGGATATCCACCGGCACCGGGGCGACCCTGCCGTTCTCCCGCCACGCCTCGACCTTGGCCCAGACCTTCTGCCGGTCCGCTCTGCGCCTGGCGCTGTCGTAATCCGAGACCGCGGATTGCGTGAGGCTGTCGGGGGTCTCGATCTTGGTCAGCAACAGTTCGGGAACGATCCAGATGACCTCGCCGTTCAGGATCAGCCGGTTGCGGAATTCGCGGTCCTCCTCGATGCAATCATCGAACCCGCCAAGACGGTGGAACACATCCGTGCGGAACAGGCCGGAGTTGACATGCGTCCATTCCCCCGGCACCTGCGCGCCCATCTGAAGGTTCGGAAAGACGTCATCGAGCAGGGACAAATCGCGCCGGATCTCGACACGCCGCCCGTCCGGCAGGATCAGCTCGTGGTGGGTAAGTGCCGCGCTGACCTCAAGCCTCTGCCCCGCCTCCTTGCCCGCCAGCCGCCAGTTTAAACAGTCGTCCGCACCGATATCCTGCGCGGTCAGCACGCGGACCTGGTGCAGGATCTTGTCGCGATGCGGGATGTCGTCGGAATCGTGGAAGGTTATGGCGTCTCCCGCGGTCAGCAGCAGGCCCGCGTTCTTTGCATTGGCGGTGCCGAGGTTCTGCGATAGGCGGACATAGTTGAAACGCGCATCGGCCAGGAACGGCTGCACCGCGCTTTCGGTGGCGTCGGTGCTGGCATCGTCGATCACGGTGACGCGGATGTTCCACCAGCTTTGTTCGAGTGCCGCGCGGATCGCTCCAGCGATCAGATGGGCGCGGTTGAAGGTCGGGATAACGATATCGACCAGAGGGGCAAGCGGATCGGATGTCATGCGGAAACCTCAGTCAGGGGTGGGGCAATCGCAGCGCGATAGGCGCGCAGGCTCTTGTCGGTCAGCAGCGCGGCGGGCAGCGGCAGCAGGAGCGTCAACAGCGCGGCGCGGATCAGCGGCTCCGTGGGATGCCCGCCGAGCAGCAGCAGGAGCGCGGTGAGGAAAACCATGAGGTGACAGATGGGCAGGGAACCGGCGCCCTTGCCGCCTGATTTATCGGTGACCACGAATTTCAGGCGGCAGCCCGCGAGCGCATCGAAGGTTGCCTTAGCCGATTGCGGCGCCAGCGCGACGCGACAGGCCAGCGCATTAAGGATAACCGGAAGGGCCTGCCCGTCGCGCATCCCGCGCGCGACGACGCGGGACGCAATGTCAGCCAAGCTAAGCAGGATGGCTCCCGCAGCCAGCATGGCGGCGACCGTGTGTCCGTGCCCGGTCAGTAGCCAGACGGTCAGAAGAGCGAAGGGCACCAGCGCGAGGCTGAACCAAGAGGTCAGTTGCGTTAGGATGACCAACCGCTTGTGCAGGTTGAAATTGCCTGCGGGGGTAAGAATCTTCCGCCCATGTAGCAGCAGCGTCTGGACGTTACCGCTGCACCAGCGATACCGCTGCTTTTCGAGATCGCGCAAAGACAGCGGCAGCAGGCCCTTTCCTACGATCTGGTTAATGAACCGTCCTGCAAACCCTGCATGGCAAAGCCGCACGCCCAGGTCCGCATCCTCGGTCGTGGTGGCGCCCGACCACCCGCCGACGGAAACCAGCGCAGTCTTCGAAATCACGCAGAGCGTGCCGGTCAACAGCACCGCCTCTGCCTCATCGGCGGCGGCGGCATTGGTTCGGAAATATTCCTCAAGCTCGGCATCCACGCCCGGTGCGGTGGTCGTCGTGGCGACATAGGATTGCGGAAACTGCACGTAATCCGCCCCGGTCCGGTGCAGCGCCTCCGCCGCGCGGCTCAGAAAATCGCGATGGACGACATAATCCGCATCGACAGTTACCACATGGGTCGCATTGGCGCGCGTGTGCGCCAGCGCGATATTGAGCGCGCCGGCCTTGGCGCCGCGCACGCCCATCCGGTGCAGGAAGGTGATCCGACACGGATGCGCCGCGCAGAAGGTCGCGACCGGCTTCCACAGCGCGGGATCGGCCGTGTTGTTGTCCATAACGATGATCTCGTAGCCACCTGACGGCCAGTCCTGATCGAGTAAGGCCCGCAGGGTGCGGATCACCAAGTGAGGCGGTTCCGAATGGGTCGCAACATGAATTGAAAATCGAAGGGTAGCGGATCTCTGCTGACCTGCTGTCAATGACGTGGGCAAACAGGCGATAATTGGCCGAAGAGCCATCAGGGCGGCCTGAATTGCAACGATGGCGGCGCAAACGATCATGCCCACTGTCGGAACGGCAGCGGACAGAATCAGTATTCCACAGATTGCGACAAGCCGTAGTTTCACACTCGCCCCCAGGCGTTAAATTTCGATAAATATTATTTACAATCAGTAGTTTGTCCGGTTCGGACGCTACCGAAGAGGTAACAACTCTCGTTGCTGTTTAGTTCCCGCGGGCAGGGCAATTCGCAATCCATGCCGACGCTTCGACAATGCGCCAGACCGCCGGCCCCCGCTTTCAACTGGATTGAATTGGTTTTCCGTCTCTAGTCTTGCGGAAACCACGAAGTATCCATGTCGGCGTAGCGATCATGGAAATCCGTAAGTTCGATCATCGCATCTTCTCTAAGAATCCGGAGGCGATTCTGGTCCCGGTGAATATAGCCATCCTCTTCCATCCGGATGAAAGTCTTGCTGATATGGACATTGGTAAGGCCCAGATAATCGGCGATCTGGCTCTGGGTCATTGGCAGGCGAATGGTGTCGGTCATATCCCGGTTGGTGATCCTGAGCCGCGCGATCAGATCCAGCAGCATGTAGCTGACCCGTTCTTGCGCACTCATCCGGCCCATTGCACGGAGCACATCGATCAAAACGACCTGGTCGCGAAGCGCTATCGACAGCAAAAGTGCCGAAAGCCGCGGAGATCTGCGCAGGATTTCGTCGAGCGACGACTTTGGAAACGGACACAGGCACACTTCTTCGACAGTGCGCAGTGTGGTCGTCGCATGTTTCAGGGCGACATCCGGAAAACCGATGATGTCGCCCGGATGATGGATCTTGACGATCTGGCGGCGGCCATCGGGCAGATCGGTATAGCTGAAGGCCCAGCCATGCTTCACGACATAGAGGTCCTTGTTCTCGTCACCCCCCTGATACACCTCATATCCGGCACCAAAGTTGCGCTCTGCCTTCTCTAGTGTAGCCAATCTGTCCCGATCCGCATCTGACAGGGAGACGTAGTGTGAGAGCTTCGTAACGAGGCAACTGGATTTGCTGGACATGATGGCCTTTCTATTCGCTCCCCCGGATGTGAAGCCAGTCAAAAATGTTGAGAACGATGAAGATCAGCGCGGAGATGAATGCCGCCTCTTTCAGGTAACCTAGCCCGCAGGCGATACCGATCGACCCTACGGCCCAGATCGCCGCGCCGCTGCGAACGCCCTTGAGCCGTCCATCGTCGCTGGGCGACATGATCGCCCCCGCTCCGAGGAAGCCGATACCGCCGACAATACCTTGGATCAGACGGGTGGGATCGATCGACATGGCCTCGTCCTCGGCCATACTGCTCAGGGCAAAATTAAGGGTGACTGCCATCAAGGCGGCAGAGCCAATGGCGACCAGGACATAAACTCCTGCCCCTAAAGGCTTGCCCTTGATCTCGCGATCAAGCCCGACGATTAACCCACACCCCCCAGAAAAAAGGACGCGAAGTATAAATTCACTGAAATCGACCACTAACCGAGAACTCCCTGTTCTGGTGCCTACCTTGCCATATACTTTCGTTAAACCCCACTGCCTTGCGTGGATTTAATATGCATTGAAACGGGGTATTCCGCACGCGGCTATGGTCGCGTTTGAACGAATAAGTCTTGGATGCAAAAAGAACCTTCAAACAAGGGATACATTGATGTTTTTTGACGGACCTATACTCGATGCGTTGGCCAAGGGTTCCCTACTGAGCGTGATCGGTATTGCCTGGATCATTTTTCTGGTCCGCATCGTGGGATTGAGATCATTCTCGAAAATGACGAATTTCGACTTCGTCATGACTGTTGCCATGGGCTCGCTTCTGGCCGGGGCGTCTCAGTCGCAGGAATGGACGGGATTTCTTCAGACGCTGACGGCGATGGCCAGCCTCTTTGCCGTCCAGTATGGCGTCTCGCGGCTGCGACGCTGGTCGCCGCGACTCGACGCGCTGGTTCAGAATACGCCGGTCCTGCTGATGAAGGACGGCGTCATCCTGCATGACAACCTGCGCGCGACGCGTGTGGCCGAGGAAGACCTGATCGCCAAACTGCGGGAGGCGAACGCGCTGGAGCTGTCGACGGTGCGCGCCGTGGTGCTGGAAACGACCGGCGATATCTCGGTGCTGCACGGCGATCATGTGGATGAGATCCTGTTCAAGGGCGTCGCCGAGGACTGATGGAAGACGCCACTTTCTTCGAATTCAGCCCCTATCATCTGACCCTCGCGGTCGTCGGCTGCATCGTGATCCTGTCACGCTGGTTTCCACGGCTCATTTCATCGCGCGAACCGGCGGCCGCGCCGCTGATGATCCTGCTGGGGGCCGGAGCCGTCTTGATGATCCCCGGCCTGCCCGCGCCCCCCGATCCGCGCACGGCGCCGCTGCTGTGGGAGGTGATGGCAGAGATCACCGTCATCGTTGCGCTCTTCGCGGCGGGCATGCGGGTCGACAGCCTCGGGCCGCCGGGAAAATGGGCACCGACGCTGCGGCTGCTCCTGATCGCGATGCCCCTGACCATCGCGGCGGTCGCGTTCCTCAGCGTGGTGCTGGGCGGGCTGACCGCCGGAGCTGCCGTTCTGCTGGCCGCCGTGCTTGCACCCACCGACCCAGTCCTTGCCGCCGACGTGCAGATCGCGCCGCCGCAGGAGGGACAGGAACATCCGGTGCGTTTCGCCCTGACCACGGAGGCCGCGCTGAACGACGGGCTGGCCTTTCCGTTCGTTTATCTCGGCCTGATCCTCATTGCGCAGGGTTTGGCCCCCGCTGAATGGGGGCTTCAGTGGTTGCTGGAGGACGTGATCTACCGGATTTCCATCGGGGCCGCGATGGGCTGGGCCGGGGGGTGGCTGCTGGGCCAGATACTGTTCAACCTGCCGCGCGAAACCCGGCTGGCCGATACTGGCTCGGGAGTGATCGCGATTGCCGGGGTGTTCCTGTGCTATGGCTCCACCGAACTGGTCGAGGGCTACGGTTTCATCGCCGTGGCCGCCATGGGCCTGTCGCTGAGGCGTATCGAGAGCGAACACCATTATCATCGGCATCTACACGATTTCTCGGAATCCATCGAACACGCCCTGACGGCGCTTCTGCTGATTGCCCTGGGTGGCCTGCTCCCCGCTCTGGCGGCGGGCCTGACCTGGAACCATGTCGCCATTGCGGTGCTGCTGATCGTGGTGCTGCGCCCGTTGGCCGGATGGATATCGCTGACGGCAAGCGCGCTGGCCCGTTCCGATCGGGCGGTGGTTGCCGTCTATGGCGTGCGCGGGATCGGGTCGATCTATTATTTGGCCTATGCGACAGGCTACGCCGAACTCGATAACCTGTCCGACCTGTGGATCATCACCGCACTGACGATTTTCCTGTCGACCATCCTACATGGTTTCACAGTGGGCTGGAGCATGGAAAAGATCGGGAGATGACTATCAGATCAATCTGTATGGAACTGAGGGTGAGCGCTTTGGATATCATCCATAGAGGAACGCCTAACCACGTGAAGGTGCCGCAATGTCGCTAGTTATCGGACTTTTAGGATGGCTTTTCCTGATCATCGTCACGACAGACTTTCTGATCACGACGGTTGGCACAAACGATAGCAGTCCAATCGCGATACGTGTGGCCCGGACCGCATTCCGCCTGTTCAGGCGACTGCCCGACACGGACATCAAGCACAAGATCATCGGCCCGCTGGTCGTGGCAACCGTGGCCACATGGTGGATCCTGAGCGTGAACCTGTCCTGGGCGATGATCTTTTACGGCATCACTGGATCAGTCGTGGACCAGAGCAGCGGGTTGCCGGCAAGCCCGGTCGGATTCATATCGCACGTCGGTCATCTCCTCTCGACGGTTGGAGGCGGCACGACATCGCCTGCCACATCGACTATCTCACTCTTGGGTGTAGTGGTCGGTGTGAATGGCATGGTTGTCCTGACACTCGGCGTGAGCTTTGTCATGGCGACCACTCAAACGGTGGTCCATGGGCGCAAACTTCTACTATACCTTCACGCCAGCCAAGACGATAACCTCATGCTTTTGAAGGATCTGGCAGGATTGACCGCCGAACTGAACGCCGCTCCCTTTGCGCTATTTTTCAGTCATCAGGATCCAGAAATGAGGGTTCCGGAGAGACTGACAGAAGTGTTTGCCCATAGGCTTGATGACGCGGAGACAGACTGGGCACATCTGGCCCGGGCACTGCCTTATTTCCGGCAATATTCCGGACCCGACGTCTCATCAAAGCTGCAGGAATGGCTCAGGGATTTCTCCGCCCGCCATATGCCGTGATCCGACAGTATAAAGATAGATTATCCGCGCTGCCAAAACCTCATTTTCCCGCAAGCCTCGATGAAATCCGCACAGTCGTCCTTGCCCTCGAGTCGGAATACGCCGTCGTCAAAATCGTCAACTCCTGCCGCATGGAACAGTTGCTCGGCTTCGCCGGTGAGTGCGATGAACTTCGCATGTGCAAAAGCGTCGGCAGCAAATTCCTTGGCCGGATGTATGGATGCCAGCTTTTTTACCCCGTCTGCGGATGCCATTACAGCGACAGCATCGTAGAGCACGGATGGCCCGCCATCTATTTTCTGATCCGCCGACACGCTTTTGCCGTCGGAAGTCTTGATGCCGCCGATCGTGGGGGCGACGATTTCCACCATGCCGCCCACGTCTTTCACCGCCTGTTGCAACGAGGCGAGCAGGCCCCCATCGATACCGTCGGTTACAAGGATGCCCAGTTTCCGACCCTTGAAGCTATCCGGTCCGTTCTTGAGGATCGACAGCGCATCCGATGGCTTGAGCCCTTCAACCATATCGCGCCGCGGCGCATGCGGTTTCGGCATTTCGTCAAATCCCAGCCCATCCGAGACGACCCGAGCAAGATCCGTATCGATATTTGGCAAGTGGGCTGCGACACGCTTCCGGATATCCAGCACCTCGCATTTTGACAGCTCGAAGATGAGCGCGTCGGCAATGTGGCCCTGTTCCACCTCTGTCTGGCTTTCATAAAACTGGCGGGCCTGACTGTAATGGTCCGCGAACAGCTCCGCACGAACCTTCCGTTTCTCGCCCTCGATGGCTTCGGGATAGGAGGTGAACCCGGTCTCCGCATCAGCCCGAGGGCCGCCATCCTTCCAGCTATTCGGCTCATAGTTGGCGCGCCCTGTCGGGTTGTGCATCGCCATGTGCCCGTCCTGCTGGAAATGGGCAAACGGGCATTTCGGCGCGTTCACCGGGATATGGGTGAAATTCGGCCCGCCCAGCCGTTTGATCTGCGTGTCCAGATAGGAAAAGTTGCGGCCCTGTAGCAACGGGTCGTTTGTGAAATCGATCCCCCGCACGATGTTCTGCGTGCAGAACGCGACCTGTTCAGTCTCGGCAAAGAAGTTTTCGACCACGCTGTCCAGCACCAGTCGCCCGATGATGCGCACAGGCACATCTTCCTCAGGAATCAGCTTGGTCGCATCCAGAACATCAAAGTCGAACTTGTTGGCGAAGGCGTCGTCAAACACCTGCACACCGAGTTCCCATTCCGGATAATCACCCGCCTGGATCGCGTCCCACAGATCCCGGCGGTGGAAGTCGGGGTCGGCGCCGTTGATCTTGACCGCCTCGTCCCAGAGAACTGATTGCAACCCCTGCTTCGGCTTCCAGTGGAACTTCACAAAGTGGCTCTTGCCCTCTGCGTTTACGAACCGGAACGTATGGACGCCAAATCCTTCCATGAACCGGAATGACCGCGGAATGCCCCGGTCCGACATAGTCCACATGATCATGTGCATGGCTTCGGGCATCAGAGAGATGAAATCCCAGAAGTTGTCATGTGCCGACTGCGCCTGTGGAAAGGCGCGGTCGGGTGCTTCCTTGACTGAATGGACCAGATCGGGAAACTTCATCGCGTCCTGAATGAAGAATACGGGGATGTTGTTTCCGACGATGTCCCAGTTGCCCTCTTCGGTATAGAGCTTGACGGCGAACCCG
The DNA here is from genome assembly GCF_900156535.1 of Roseovarius nanhaiticus. Taxonomy (NCBI): domain Bacteria; kingdom Pseudomonadati; phylum Pseudomonadota; class Alphaproteobacteria; order Rhodobacterales; family Roseobacteraceae; genus Roseovarius; species Roseovarius nanhaiticus. The sequence continues at coordinate 15,788 of NZ_FTNV01000008.1, forward strand.
CGTGCATCACGGGCTAGATCCATGGACCCCTTGTTGCCCGCTACGGTCGAAAACCGCACAAAGGCCGGCACCTTTCGGCCCTTTTCCTGCAACAGATGCGCCGACGTCAGGTCGGGGATCGCATCCGTGGTCTCGAAATATCCGCGCGCGCCATAGCCGCGGGCATGGACCACACGTTCGGGAATGCGCTCGTGATCGAAATGGAACATCTTCTCGCGGAAATGGAAATCTTCGAGCAAAGCCGGACCCCGTGATCCCACCTTGAGAGTGTTCTGGTTGTCCGAGACCGGCACGCCCTGTGCGGTCGTCAGACGCGCGTCATCGGATCCCTGCTGGTGCGTTTCACCGCCCTGCCCCGTTTTTTCGGAGCGCTTCGTTGTCTCGTTTGACTTCTGCGTTTCGATAGAGGGGCGAAAGTGCGGTGATTTTTCAGACATCAGTTTATCTCCAGCGACAGAAATGGGCGCGCAACAGTGGAATCATCGAACAAAACAAATGCTACGCTGTGCAATATTTCGGAACTTCCATCTAGATTGATGCAGCCAGACGTTAAGTCTGTGCTTACCCATCTTCTCGAAGTCAATCTGCAAAACGCATGAGACGTCAGACCCTGTTTCAGGACGCCTGGACTTTTGGCAGACGGCTCACACCCCATCCGCGCTGGGAAAACCATGGAACATGTTTCGATTGACCTCTGGGCTGCCAACCTTGAACCGAGGGTGCAGGATCTGCAAACGTGGCTCGCCGCTCTGGAAGCTCGGATCGCACAGACGGCAGCTCGGGGCGGGGTGTTGTCACGTTAACGCCCTGCACATTGCTGGCCGAGGGTTGTCAGCGTAGTTGGTGGCGATGCGAAATCAAGACATCCGCTACAAGCGCCAC
>NZ_FTNV01000009.1 GCF_900156535.1 Roseovarius nanhaiticus
ACCGGTCGGTTGTTCTCGCAAGCCCAGCTATTCCTTACAGCGCAGGCCCTCACCGTCACAGGCAGTGGGGGCCTTTTTTACACGCCCATCGCGGTAAATTTTGTCGAGTCGAGGTCCGTTTTTCGAGTTTCGGTAGGGCATCTGCTCTGGCGCGGGTGCCGGAACAGCTTGGAGAAAGCTTACGACATCACGTCATTGCTCTCGTGGACCATGTCTTTCAGTGCGAGATCAGCCTGTTCCAGGCACGAGGGTTCCATCAGGGTTCCGTTTTATCAAAGCTGCAATATACTCCGGAGAGAATTCAGGATGAAATTGCACTGAAAGTGCCTGGTCAGCGTAGGCAAGCGCCGCCCAGGGACAAAGAGCATTTCCAGCCAAAGGGGTAGTGCCGGGCGGCAGGGCTACGATCTGATCCCGATGAAAGGACAATGCGTATATCGGCTCCGGGCCAAACCATTCCGCGCCGTCGGGACTGGTCTGATATTCGGTTTTTCCGATCGCCCAGCCCTGGTTGCACAGCGCGACACGTCCGCCCATTGCCTCTGCAATCAGCTGATGTCCGAAGCAGACACCGCCGACGGGGATGGCCTCTTTAAGAGCCCGGCGCACGAAAACCTTCAGATCATGGATCCAAGGCAGATCCTGATAGGCGCTGAAAAGTGAGCCGGTGATCAAGTAGCCTTCATGATCGGCGACCGACCCAGGCAACTCAACTGACACGCGGGAGAATTCTGCCTCCGGAAGCGAGGGCCGCAGCCAGATTTCGAACATGTCGGCATAGGTTCCGGCAATGTAGAGCAGACCGGGGGGTGTCCGCCTCCAGAATGCAAAGTCTCATATCAGTCATTCCGGAATCTGTTTCAATGGACACCCAGCATGCGCGGAAGTGCCAGCGACAATGCAGGGACAAAGGTGACAGCGATCATGATAGGCAAAGCGACGAAGAAGATCATCTGCAGGGCAGGCGTGATCGCGTGGTGAATGGACACCTTTCCGATCCGGCAGGCCATGTAGAGGATCGGCGCGACCGGGGGATTGTTCGCCCCGATGACAACGGAACACGCCACAATGGAGCCGAAATGCACAGGGTCGACGCCGACATCAAACATCAAAGGCATGAAAAGTGGGGCGATGACGACTGCGACCGAAAGATCGTCCATGATCGTGCCGACAAAAATCAGGAACGCGTTGACCAGATGCAGGATAAGGATGCGGCTTTCGCTGAGTGCTGCCACCGCGCGGGTCAGATCCTGCGGCATGCCCTCGGCCACCATCACCCGTCCGATCATGAAGGAAAAGAGTAATACGAAAATGATTGTTCCCGTGTTCTCTCCAGCTTCGACGAAGCTATTCCACAAGCCGCGAAACCTAAGTCTCGGTAGATGAAGAAACCGATGAAGATCGCCACGACACAGGCTACGGCTGCCGCTTCGGTCGGGGTAGCAGCAGCTGTTGCGCACTACGGCTGAGGTGGCCTCTAGCCCCGTCTTCTTTGTCGTCTGCGTGGCGGGTTGGATCGCTCTTGTGACGACGGCGTGGTCGATGTGTGCCGGCCGTGATAACGGCCCAATGCGACTGAAGCGGCGGCGGCGTCCCCCTGTTAAGCTGCGGCCGCCGCCTCCTGTCCGACGGCGCGAAAGAGGACCGCCGCGACCAGATCACCTGTGACGTTGACAGCCGTCCGGCACATGTCCAGCAGTCGGTCGACCCCAAGGATGATTACCATACCCTCTACGGGGATGTGCATGCTGCTGGCCACGTTGACCAAAATGGCGATACTGACACCTGGCGTGCCGGGCGCGCCGATACTGGAGGCCACCAGCGTTCCGACCACTACAGCAATCTGGGCCATCGTCAGGTCCACACCGGCAAGTTGCGCAAGAAAGAGAATGGCCACCGCCTGATAGAGAGCCGTTCCGGCCATGTTCATCGTCGCCCCCAACGGAATAACGAGGTTCGCGATGCTCTGCGGCACGCCAAGCTGGCGGGCGGTCTGGATCGTCACCGGCATGACCGCCGAGGAACTGGATGTTGAAAAGGCGAGGAGCAGGTTGCTGCCAGCCTCCTTGGCGAACCGAAAGGGCGTGATCCGGGCAAAGGCCAATGCGATAACCAGGTAAAGGCACAGCAAACCCGCTAAACCGAACAAAACGGTGCCGACATAGCCCGAGATACCCAGCATTGTCTCGAAGCCCATGCGCATCACCAGCTGCGCCATCAGTCCAAATACGGCGAACGGGGCAAGGAACATCGCCCACTTTACGATATTCATGGAAATGGACAGCAAGGCGTCCATCAGGGCGAGAAAGGGCGCCGCGCGGCTGGGCTGCACCCGCGTGATCGAGATGCCGACGAGCAGCGCAAAAACGACGACGGCCAGCATGTCGCCCTGCACGATGGAGGCGGTTGGATTGGTCGGCAGGATATCAACGATCAGGTCCGGCAGGGTTGTCGGCTCACTCTGCTCCGCGACGTCTGGCAGCGCCCCCCCTCCGACACGGGCAATCTGGCGTCCGAGGGCCCTGCCGAAAAGGCGGCAAGCCCCGTTCCGGGCTGGAGCCACAGCGCGAGCGCCACACCGATGGCCGCCGCGACCGAAGTGGTCGACAGGATGAACGCGGCCAGGCGCAGTCCGACCGAGCGCAACTCTTCGCCGGAACCGGCGCCAGTCAGTCCGCCAACGATAGACGAGAAGATAAGAGGGATCAGAACCATGGCGATCAGGGCCAAGAAAATCCTGCCGGGCAGCGCCAGCCAATGGCCCCCCGCCTTGGCCGTGTCCGGCCGGATTAACCCGGTCGCGTCGCTCATCAGCAGGCCGAGGCCAAACCCAAGGACCATGCCGGCCATCACCTGGGCCCAGAGCCGTGATGTGATCCAGACCCGCAGCTTGAACCGCTGGCCCGCAATTTGCATCGGGGCCTTCTGTGTCTCTTGTGTCATGGGGATCTGTTAACACGGAATGCACGGGACCCTGAACCGGCAAACCAGCGGGCCATGAGCTTTTGCCAGGCTGGGGTTGGGATTTGAGCCGATGAAAACTTCAACGCTGCGTAGCTAAATTAGGAGAATTGCGTCGCAGCGGGTGCATCGCCAAGCGCAGAGGATTCGATGAGGTGAGAAAGATGAACCTCTTGATGACAGGGGTCTGAAGTCGGAGCGGTCAGAAACTTACCCGCCGCCGACGAGATCAGCTAGAAGACAGATCGCGGACGGCGGGGGGGCTGGGCGTGAAGCGTCTACCGATCAGCCCTTGTCGGTCTCGTCGGAAATCCACGTTCCAGCCGCAACGGCGCGTGGAAGGCCAAGTGGGCCGATCGCCAGCAATGCGACTTGATGCAGATCTGCCGCATCAATTCCTTCGGAAATACCCCGGCGGCTGTGGGAATGCACCGCCCCTTCGGACGATGCACCAATTGCGAGGGCCAGTTTGATCAGCCGGCGTTCGCGGATGGTCAGACCACCCGCATCCGCAGTCGCCTCCCCCAAAGCCGCATAGGCGGCCCAGATCGAGGGGTGTTGCTGCGCCAGATCACCGGCCGCGCCGGGAAGCTCTTTGTTGTTCCCGCCGGCCATCAGCTTGCCGCGCCTTCGGCCAGAATTTCCTCAAAGGCTTCTTTGGCCTTCCGTGGCATCTTGGCATCAAGAAAGCCTTCGGGTGCGTCCGCGCCGCCGACCTGGATGACCATGACCATGCCCATCGCTGCATGAGGCTTGCATACGACCCCGATCATGCCTTCGGACGTGACCTCGACCGAGACTTCCTTGTTCATCTTGCCTGTGAAGCTGTCCTGACCTTCCGGAACCATGCCCTTGATCGTCTCGGCATTGTGGCCTTTGTCGACGGGCAGGAATACGACCGTATCGCCCACCTCGGCCGAGACAAAGCGCGGCTCGAATACCATGACGCCGGCCTCGCCCTTGTTCAGCATCTTGACCTCAATCGTCTCGGCCAGCGCCGAGTAGGGGGCCAGTGCCATCAGCGCCGCGGCTGCTATCATATTCAGTTTCATATGTATCTTCCTTTCTGAGTTGAAAAAATCATCCGCCCAAGGCGGACATGTGCCGGGGCACGGCGGTACCCGCCATGCGCGACATATCGAACGCGTGCCGCTCGGGTTTGACCATTAGCGCGGCGCGCAAGGCATCCAGCGCGGCGGTGTCCGAGTGGCGCAAGGGGCCGCGCAGATCGACCGCGCTGTCATCCCCGAGGCACGTGTAAAGCTGGCCGGTGCAACTAACGCGGACGCGGTTGCAGAGGGCGCAGAAATTGCAGGACATGGGCGAGATCAGCCCGATCAGCCCGCCGGTCTCATTGACGCGCACATAGCGCGCGGGTCCGCCCGTGCTGCGCCGCAGGGGGCTGAGCGTCCAGCGCGCCGCCAAGTCGCGCTCCAGATCGCGCAGGGACAGCACGCTTTGATTGCGGTCAAGGCCGGTCTCGCCCAGAGGCATTTCCTCGATCAGGGTCAGATCCATACCGCGCGCGTGGGCAAAGCGGATCAGGTCGTCGACCTCGCCCTCGAACGCTCCCCGGCTGGCGACCGCGTTCAGCTTGACCTTCAACCCCGCCTCTAGCGCGGCGTCGATACCGGCCAGAACCATGCGGATATCGCCCAGCCGCGTGATCGCGCGATAGCGATCCGCATCCAGCGTGTCGAGCGACACATTCACACGGCGCACACCGCACGCGGCCAGCGCCGCCGCATGGCGCGCCAAAAGCGTGCCGTTGGTGGTCAGCGTCAATTCATCCAATGCGCCTGTGGCCAAGTGGCGCGAGAGATCGCGGAAAAGGTCCATGATATCGCGCCGCACCAGCGGCTCGCCCCCGGTGATGCGCAGTTTACGCGCGCCGTGCCGAATAAAGAGGTCCGACAGACGGGCCAGTTCCTCGAGGCTGAGGACGTCCCGCCGCGGCAGGAAGGTCATCCTTTCGGCCATGCAATAGGTGCAGCGCAAATCGCAGCGGTCGGTCACCGACAGGCGCAGATAGTTTACCGTTCGGCCAAACCCATCGACAAGGGGCGCGGGCGCGGTATCAAGCGGCATCGCGCGCCTCCTGCGATTGCAGCGCCCAGTCGACGACGGCGCGCGTCTCCATCGGCAGATCGCAGGCGGCATCGCCGCCGAACATCCGCCAACCTTCGGCATAGGTGGGCCGCACGGCGGTCAGGACCGGAACGCCCAGACTGATTGCGCTGGCGATCAGATCGCGAAATCCGCGTCCCTCGCTTTCGCCCCGCCCGAACCGGTTGAGGATCAGCAGATCGGCGCCAGCGCGCAACTCGCCTTCGATAAAGGCGGCGCAATCGGCCAGCGCGCCGGGATGCAGGCGGCAGCCGCGCGATCCGGCGCCGAGGGGCTGCGAGATGCGGAATGTCTTGCCGGAGCCCAGCGTCGTCAGGTCCATGTCGGCGCAGTGACACTCGCCTGACGCCGCCCCGCGGCTTTGCAGGGCGCCGCGAATGCGCAGGCCGGACGCGTCCAGCCGGGCGGCAACCTCGGCCAGAAAGCTGTCGATATCGCCAGCGTCAAAGCGGATCGCGGCAAGGAGGGGATGGGATGTCATGCGCAACCTCCGAAAGTGTTGAAAGGGTGCCAATGCAGCATGTCACCCGGCGCGACCGATGCGCAATCCGCCGCGACGATTGCCATGCCGTCCGCCTGCGCGAGGGGCAAGAGCGTGGCCGATACGCCTTGGCCCAAACGCCGAAGGACCGGCAATCCGTCTGCGTCATGGCGGATCAGGCATACGGGAAAGACCTCGGCCCGCCCCGGCTTGCGCTGCCAGTCGAAATCGGCACGGGCGGGCATTTCGGCGAAGGGTTGCGGCGCGGCGCCGGTCAGGCGCGCAAGCTGCGGGCGCAGGAACATATGATAGCCGACATGCACTGCCATCGGATTGCCGGGCAGGCCCGTTACCGCCGCGCCATTCAGCGATCCGAACATGACCGGCTTGCCCGGTTTCAGCGCAACGCGCCACGCCTCGATTTGGCCCCCGGCGGCGCAAAGGGCTGCGCGAATATGATCCCTGCCGCCCATGGAGACGGCGCCTGTCGTTACGATCAGGTCATAAGCGCCGCCGAGGGCGCGAAATGCCGCCTCGGTCGCGGCGGCGTCATCGGGCAGAATGCCCAGATCATGCACCTCCGCACCGTCCTGCGCGAGCAGCGCAGACAGCATCGGGCGGTTCGCATCCTTGATATGCCCCGGCGCGCAATCGCCATCCGTCACCTCATCCCCGGTCGAGAAGAGCGCTACGCGCGGACGCCGCGTGACGGTGATGCCCCGCACGCCATTGGCGGCGAGCAAGCCGACATGATGCGGGGCGATGCGGGTGCCCGCCGCCAGCAGCATTTGCCCGGCGCCTTGATCGCTACCGGCGCGGCGGATGTTGGCGCCCGGCGCGGGGGGCGTCTCGATATGAACCTTGTGGCCCTTGTCCACGCACGCCTCGATCATGACAACGGCGTCGGCGCCGCGGGGCAGGGGGGCGCCGGTATAGATCCGCAGCGCGTCGCCCGGCGGCAGATCGCGGGGCGCATCGCCCGCCGCGACCGTGCCAGCCACCGGCAGGCAGCATCGCCCAGCGAGATCGCCAAGGCGAAGGGCAAAGCCGTCCATCGCGGAATTGTCAAATGAAGGCATCGCCTCGTCTGCGTTTATGCTTTGAGCCGCAATGCGGCCCTGCGCGGCGGCCAGATCGACCGTTTCGAATTGCGTGATCGGCTGCACCTGCGCCAGCGCCACCTGCACGGCGTCGGTATGGCTCAGAAGGGTTTGGCGCGCCGCTAATTGATCGCAATCGCACCCTATTTTTACGCTGGATCCGTCCATGGGTATCCCCTTGGCCGGGCGAACACGCCCGCTTAGATGTCAAATGGCCGGGCGGCCTTGATCGCCGCCCGGCAGCTGTGCGATGCGCGCTTACATCGGCGCGTCTGATGCGTTCTCCATCAGGAATTCCATGACCAGCGCCGCCTCATTCTCGTCCAGACCGGCGCGGGGGAACATCGACGGGGTGATGCCCTTCCACTGGTTCTGGGTGAAGTGAGAGACCTCGCGCGGGCCGTGGCAGACGGTGCAGCGCTCGTAGAAGATCTTCTCGCCTGGTCCGGCATCGGCCAGCAAGGATTCGGTGATGTCATAGACACGGTCCAGTCCCAGCAGATCCTCGTCGATCGCGGCCACTTCGTAATCCTCGATGATCGGTGGCTTTTCGTAGGCCATGTTGGGGCCTTCGGGATCTTCGCATTTGCGCATCTCGCACAGCACGGTGTTGGCCGTGGTCGCCTGTGACAGACCCGAGGACCGCTGGGTCGAGGTCAGGAAGTTGACCAGACCCGAGTTGCAGCGCCCCTTGCTGTCCAGCGACGGCCAGCCACCCTCATAGACCGACACGACGCCCGGCATGATATCGTCCGACAGGATCGCGCCGACGATGATCGTGCCGCGATCGTTATAAAGCTCGACCAGATCGCCATTTTCGATGCCGCGATCGGCGGCGTCTTGGGTGTTGATGCGCACCGGCTCGCGGCCTTGGATCTTGTAGAGATCGCGAAGCGTCTCGGACTGGTCCATCTGGCTGTGCAGGCGATACCAGGGGTGCGGGCTGACGACGTGCAGTTGCCCTTCCTTGGCGTTGCCCAGATATTCGTGTTTTTCCATCCATACGGGCATGCCAGGGCAATCGTCGATCTGAAAGCCTGCGATCTCGCTACAGAACATCTCGATCTTGCCCGATGACGTGTGCAGCGGGTTCTCAATGGGATCGGTATAGAAATCGCCGTGGCGAACCCATTGGCGCGCCTCTTCCGGCACTTCCTGGCGGGCATAGCCTTTCTCCCAGAATTCCTCGAAGGGTGTGTGCTGGGCGGCGGCAGAACGCTCGTATGCCTGTTGGATATGGTCGATCAACTCATAGCCGTCGGTGAACTGGGTCCACAGGCCCATCTTGTCAGCGAGCGCCTCGCAGATGTGATAGTCCGACATGCTCTCGCCAACCGGCTCGATCGCCTTCTTCATGGCGTAGACCTTGTCGTTTGAATAGGTACCGCCGACACTGATGTCGTCGCGCTCCAGCGTCGAGCAGGCGGGCAGCACGATATCGGCCCAACGGGTCGCTGCGGTCCACCACACATCGACGCTGACAATGGTGTCGACCTTTTCCAGCGCACGGATCAGGCGGTTGGTGTCCTGCTGGTGCGACATGAAGTTGTTGCCCGCGTTGTAGATCATCTTCACGTCCGGGTAGGTCCCGGTCATGCCGTTGTAGATGAAGTCCTCACCGGGTTGCTCCAGCATCTCGGTGATGCGGCTGGCGGGGCAGATCCCCTTGACCCAGTTGCGCCCCTGGCTGAGGCCGGTGGGCGTGGATTTGCCCGATTGCGGCATCCCGCCGCTGCCGTAGTGCCACGAGAATCCGACGCCCTGACCCGGCTTGCCGATATGTCCGCACAGCGCCGAGAAGTTGACGATGGCCCAATGGGTCATCTCGCCGTGCTGCGCGCGCTGCAGCGACCATGCGCCGGCGATCTCGGTGCGCTTGGTGGCCATCATCACGGCCAATTCGCGGATCTTTTCCGCGGGGATGCCGGTGATTTTCTCGGCCCATTCGGGCGTCTTGGGGGTGTCGTCTGTTTCGCCGCGGACATATTTGATCCACTGGCCCGAGCCGACTGTGTATTTCTTCAGATAGACACGATCTTCGAGGCCCTGATCCAGAACATGATACGCCATCGCGGTGAAGAGGGCGACGTCTGTGTTGGGGATGATCTTGATCCAGTCGGCGTCCAGATACTCGTCCGATGCGGTGCGCTGCGGGTTGATCGAGAGGAACTTCACGCCGTTATCACGGATCTGCGCCCAGGGGCCGGTCATCTGGTGGTCGGCCACTGTGTATTCGATGCGGTTGTTTTTGACCGGGTCACAGCCGACCAGAACGAAGAGCTCGGTATTGTCGCGGATGACTTCCCATGCGGTCTGCGCGGAATAGACCTCCATATCGCCGATCACGCGGGGCAGGCAGATCTGGCTGGCGCCGGCGGACCAGTCGCCTTGCGTATTGGTGCAGCCACCGATGAGGTTGAGCAGACGGCCCTGCATCACGTTGGGGCGGAAGTTGCCAGCATTGGCCCAGCCGCCATAGGACGAACTGAAGATCGCTTCGTTACCGTGATTTTCCGCGGTATCGAGCAGCGCCTTGGCCGTCAGGCCGAGGGCGGTGTCCCAATCGACGCGGACGTATTCTTCCTTGCCGCGCAGCTCGGGCTTGGTATCGCCGCTCTCCCAATTCTCCAGATAGGATTTGCGCACCATCGGATAATTGATGCGGCTCTTGTCATAGGTGCGGTCGGTGACGCCGTACATCAGCATCTCGGTCGGTTTTGCGTCCAGCTCGGGGATGGCGTTGATATTGACCAGCTTGCCGTCCTTTACGATCGCCTCGAAGGGGCCGAAATGACTGGCGTGGAACACGCGCCCTTGCGTGAACGAGTTAGGGTCAAGCGCGGCCATCGCGGTGCTGCCCATAAGGCTGGCTGCGCCGAATGTCGCGGCGCCGCCCTGAAGAAACGCGCGGCGGGTGGGTCTTTGAAAGGACATATCGGCCTCCGGTAAAGATGAACTTGGCCCTTTAGTATTGAATATCGCGCCGCGCTGGTTGATCTGGAACAACTGCGCTTGTTCGAAGATGTAACTAGATGTAACAATCTGCGGATGAGCCAACACATCATCATTGTCGAGGACGACCGCACCAGCCGAATGCGGCTGGCGGCTTATCTGCGCAGCCTCGGCTACCGTGTAAGCGAGGCAGAGGACGCCGATCAGATGCAGGCGATCATCGAGTTTGATCCAGCGGAATTGCTGCTGGTGGACATCAATTTGGACGGCAAGGACGGTTTGACCATCACGCGCGAGCAGCGTCAGATCTCGCGCGTAGGGATCATCCTGTTGACCGCGCGGGACGACCAAGTGGATCGGATTGTCGGGCTGGAAATGGGCGCGGATGACTACATCACCAAGCCATTCGACAAGCGCGAATTGGCCGTCCGGGTCAAGAATCTACTGGCCCGCATCGCCGATATCGGGCAGCCGCCGCAAGGGGCCCCTCCGGTCGAGACGTTCGGGCCTTGGCGGTTCGACCGCATCCGGCGGCGTATCGTGTCCGCCGCCCGGACCGAGCAGCTGAGCAAGCAGGAGTTCGATGTCATGGCGGCGCTGGCCGAGCATCCGGGCCAGACGCTGAGCCGGGCGCGCCTGTCCGAGATGATGGGACGCGGCGCGATGCGGTCCAATGACCGGATGATCGATGTGGTCGTCGGGCGGCTGCGCAAGAAGGTGGAGCGCGATCCGTCACACCCGGAATGGATCCTGACCGAACACGGGCAGGGCTATCGTTTTGTGGATCCTTCATCGATCTGAAGTCCCGCTGCCTGTGCGGCAGCATGCAAAATCCTTGCCGCATCCGCGGCTGCGTCGAGTGCGCGTGCGAGCGACGGATCTTGCTCATTTTCCGCAGCCGCCTCGACCTCTGCCAGCGCAGCCACCAGTGCGTCCAGCCTGAAATTCGACGCCGCGCCTCGCATCCTGTGCGCTGCTTTGCGCCGCGCCTCCTCGGCACCGGCTCGCAGCGTGTCGATCTCGCCCTGTAGACCGTCAAGAAAGTCGCGCACGATCAGCGCCGTTGTCTCCGCGCCAAGATCGGCGATGTCGCCGCGCAAACTGTCGACGATCTGGTCGGCACCTTGCGGCAGATCGGCGGGAGCGCAAAGTGCGAGCACTTCGGCCATTGCCCGGGGGGAAATCGGCTTGGAAAGAATGCGCGCCACATTCAATGTGGCGCGATTTTCCGCGGTGTCCTCGATCAGATGTGCCGTCAAAGCGACGCGCAAGGGCGTGTCCGTGCGAGATCCGATCCGCGCGGCCACTTCCATGCCGCTGATATCGGGCAGATCAAGATCAATCAGGACAAGATCGAAATGCGCCGTATCCAGCGCGGTCAGCCCCGCAGCGCCGGTGGCGGCCTCGGTGACAGTGCAGCCCATACGCTCCAGATATCCGCGGGCGACGATGCGGTTGACCTTGTGATCGTCGATGACCAGCACGGCGCGGCCTGCCTCGACATCTTGCCAATGCGCGGCGTCATCGGGGATCAGATCCGCATCGCCCATCATCAAGGGAACGGTCAGTGTGAACCGGCTTCCGATCCCCTCCTCGCTCTCGACGCTGAGTGCGCCGCCCAAGGTCGCCGTCAATCTGCGAGAAATCGCAAGTCCGAGCCCCAGACCTTCGACTCCGTCGCGCCTGGCCTGGTCAGCCCTGCTATATTCATCGAAGGCTGTTGTCATGGCCTCGCTGGACATGCCGGCGCCGGTGTCGGCCACGGTCAAGCTGAGGACAGGCTGGCCGGTATCTGGCGAGGTCGCATGATCGACGAGCAGCGTAACCGAACCGCGCTCGGTATATTTAACCGCGTTGGACAGCAGGTTGATCATCACCTGTCTGATCTTGGTGATATCGCCAAAGAGGACAGGCGGCGCGGTTTCCGACAGGTCGATGACGGACTCCAATTGCTTGGGTCCTGCCAGCGATTGCAGGTGATGCCCCAGCTGCCCGACAAAGTCTCGCAGCATGAAATGAACCGGATTGAGGCGGTCGGCGCCGTCTTGATTCCCGGCATAGCTCAGAATCTCATTGGTTAGCTCCAGCAGCTCGCAGGCCGAGCGATGCGCCGTTCTTATGCGAGATTGCGCATCGGCGGCTTCGGTATCATCCTTCAGCAAACCGAGCATGCCGATTATTCCGTTGAGCGGCGTTCGTATCTCGTGGCTCATGCGCGCGAGAAACTCGGTCTTGCTTCGATTTGCAGCCTCAGCCTCGGCGCGAGCGATATTCGACAGCTTCATTTCGCTCACTACGTCACCGGTCCGCGCGATTACCGCCTCTTCCAGGTGAGTCCGTAAGCGTGCGGCCTCATACGCGCGGCGGCGCAGGATATTCAGAGCCTTTTCCATGCGACCGATTTCATCCTGGCCGGTGATCGGCATAGGATCGCCGTAGTCGCCGCCCGCCACGGCCACGATCCGGCCCGATACATTCGCGAGCCGCGTGACCAGCTGCCTGCGCGCATAAAGCCAGAGGATAAATGCGGCGATTGTTGCCGAGGCAACCACCGCCAAAAGGGTGAATGCAAGCGTGCGTGCGCGGGACTGAGCGGTGGCAATTTGCGCCAGCCCCTGCGCCTGCACTCTATCCCGACCGAGGCGGGCGCGCTCCGATATTTCCCGGATCGCCTCGCGCAAGCGGTTGCTGTCGGAGGAAATGACGGATTGCAAAGCCAGGCGCGCCGCTTGCTGGTCGATGATCCCGCCGGTCGCGACTGCCCGACGATAGTCTTGCAGCATTGCGATTGCGTCCTCTTGAGCGGAGGATGAGGGTAGGAATCGCGCGCGGCGCTCTGCCTGTTCTAATTGGACGGATACATCGGAATGCATAGCGGTCAAAGCCTTCTGCTCAGAGATGCGCTCTACTTGCTGTAGTTGCAGCCGAACCGCATCGACGATCCGTGCCATTTCCGTAACGCGCTCGAAGGCAAAGAAAGATTCGTCGGCAAGTGCGTCGAGCGCTGGCCGGGGATCATCTGCACCCCCCTGGTAGAGCCCGACGATTCCGGCCGTAATTCTGAGTCGAGCCAGATCGGTTTGCGCCTCGATCAAAGCGTTGATCGCCGCTCCCTGCCGAGCGAGGTCTTGCCCCGATGCTTTGATACTGCCCGCGAGCTGTAATCTATCGAGGCCATTTCGCATCATCTGGTCTACGATTTCGTCAGCACGGATCCCCGAGAGTGCTGTCGGGCTCTGCGCGGTAATGCTTTCGAGTTTCAGCGCGCCGCTGCCTATGCGATCGACGGCCTCCTCGAGGGCGGCGGCGATCCGGTTAATATCATCTGGCGTGTCCGCCTGCTCGAACGCGGCGACCAGATTGCCGACCCCTTCAGCGGCGGCCCCGATACGGCTTGCAAGCTCCATCGCCGGTAGGTTCGTCTTGATTAGATCCGTCTGGCTTTGGGCCAGATAGCGGTTGACGGCTATACCAACGACTCCCACCATGACCGCCAGCGCCGCCATGGCCGAGAGAATTTGGATCAACCGCATGTCAAATCTGGTCTGGCGCATCGCCCGACTTTACGGACGTGTCAGGGCAGGCACAATCGGAACGCTTTGCCTTGGTGTATGCCTTTGTCTGTGCCTTGCGCTGGCGCCGATGCCTCTGTTTGCCGAGCCGTCGCGGCTTATCTGCGTTCTCGTACCTCACTTCAAAGATGAATACTGGCTGAGCGTCGCATATGGTCTTGAGCAGGAGGCGGCGCGGCAAAACGCGGATTTGTTGATGTATGAGGCCGGCGGATATGGCGCGCAAGCCCGGCAGATCGAGCAGCTGGCCGCCTGTGCTGATCGCGGCGTGGATGCAATCTTGATTGGAGCGGTCACGCAGGACGATCCGGCGCTGCGGTATGCCATCGCGGCCACCGCACATGATATACCGGTCTTCGGGCTGGTGAACGATGTTGATAGCGATGCGTTGCAAGGCCGTATTGGTGTCGACTGGCATGACATGGGACTGGTTATCGGGCGTCACTTAGCCATGCTGCACCCCGAAGGCTCAGCGAAGCAATCGGCGCTTTTGGTCTCCGGTCCATCTCGCTCTGGATGGCCCGCGCTCTTGGAGGCGGGGTTGCGCGACGGGTTGGCCGAGAGCTCCGTCAAGATCATCGACAGATTTGGCGCGGATACAGGATTGCGCCAGCAACTCTCGATCGTTGAAACCGCTCTGAAGCAACATCCCGATGCCGACTATCTGATCGGCAGTGCGCCCGCCATTGAAGCGGCTATGGGATTGCGCGCCAGGCCCGGCGATCGCACGTCACCCACGCTCATATCGACATACATCAGCCACACGGTTCTGCGCGGCCTTATAAACGGTGCAGTCATGGCGGCCTCCTATGATGATCCGGCGCTGCAAGGAGAATTGGCCGTTCGGCGGATCGTGGAGTGGACGGGAGAAAATCTTGGTCTCGGTCCTCTGGGGCCCGAGGTGGTGCTGCTGTCCCAGATCGCGCAAAATTTTACGCAAATTCGCATCTCGCCAGCCGATTACTTTCCCAAGATACAGTAGCCATCAAGACCCATGCCTTTGATCGCATTTTCCGGAGTGTTCGCGAAGGCAACAGAAAGGCCGAGTCTTCTCGCTGGCATGCTTGCTGTGAGAACAAAATCGCCCGGCCATCCAGT
>NZ_FTNV01000010.1 GCF_900156535.1 Roseovarius nanhaiticus
CGAAGCACTCGAGGCATGGAAAATCGCGGCCAATGTCGCTTGATGTGAGATCGGCACGCCAACCTGAAGACTGGCTGAGTTAATGTGACAACACCCTGCATTCAGCATATCCTCGATCTTACGCCGTTCGCGCAAATCCAGCTCTGTGTAGGCCATCTTCCGTTCTCCTTGCTTTCCAGCAGGATAGAGGATTTGTCGCAACCCAGCTTAGAATGTGCCTCTCAGATCATGAATTGAAGATAATCTGCGACCGCCTCAACGCAACGCCCCGCAAATGCCTCGGCTGGAAGACACCCGCAGAGGTCTTCCGCGAAAAGATGATGGAGGAAATGGGCCAACACCCCTACCCTCAACGCCAATAGAAGGCACGGTTCACGTATCGCTCACACGTGCAATCGAGGACATGCTGAATGCAAGGTATTAAATGATGGTGGTCGGCTGCCTCCTGTGATATAGCCAACCAAAGCCCGGCGGCACGAGAAACCGCCTCGTACCAGACCTGACCCTAGGCGTTTCATGGTTCAAAATCACTTTGAAGAGCGCCGTCGCTCAGTCGCGGGCCTTTACCCGATGTTCCGCCGATACTGTCGAGCGCGAAGTTGACCAGGTAGTCGTTTAGATTCAGCGACGCCTTTTCCGCGGCGGCGCTGTCCTGGGCGACAATTGCCTTTAAAGTCATGATATGCAGTTTTGACCCGATCCGGATTTCGCGGGGTCCGTCCGTCAGCCGGCTGATCCAGAACCGGCGTGACAGACCTTGAAGCGGGGCCATCGCCATGGTCAGATACTCGTTATGCGCCCCCGCGACGATCAGGTCATGGGTTTCGGTCAGCGTTCCGATATATTCACGGATCTCGGGTTCGTGGCGGGAAAGAAACGTGGCCATGCTGGCCATTCGCTGCCTTTCCTCCTCTGTCGAGCGTTCACAGGCAAGCCTGACGGCCAGCACCTCGAGCACGCGCCGTGTTTCTAGAATGCGTAGCTGTTCCTCGACTGACACGCGCGGAACCAACACACCCTTGCTGGGGTAGATCTCAACCAGCCTGTTTCGCGATAACTGCTGCAAGGCCTCGCGAACCGGGGTTCTACCCAGTCCGGTTTGCCGCATCAGCTGCGCCTCGGAAACCAGCGAATTCGGAGCGACCTCGCCATAAAGGATCATGGCCTCGATAGCCTTGTATGCCTGCGCGGCCTTTCCTGGTTCCTCGGTCATCTCCGTACTCCTTTCGAAATCCTATGAAATATTAACGCTTGACATGCAACCGATATATCGGCTGCATATAGCGTAGGTTTGCCGCCCGCTATCAGCGCGCTGTGACCAGTACCGAGGCCGCATATTCGCGACCCCTCCGGTGCGGTCAAACGGGTGGGGTCAGGGTTGTCGGGTCCGCGACGATCGCTGTGCCGTCCATGAAAGAATACGGTCATAAAAGACAAGGTTGCCAAAAATGCACTATTCCCCCCTCTCGGAAAAATGCCCTCTAGAATTCTCACCGTTCAAAAGCTGTACGGTGCCGCGCCCCATCGGCTGGATCTCGTCACTCAGCAAATCCGGCGTGGCGAATCTCGCGCCCTACAGCCAGTGGCAGAACCTGACCTTCGATCCGCCCATGGTAATGTTTTCGGCCAATCAGACCATTCATGGCGAGCGCAAGGATACCGTCAAGAATATCGAGGAGACCGGCTGGTTCGTCTGGAACATGGCGACTTGGGATCTGCGCGAGGCGGTGAACAACTCCGCGATGTATTCGCCATTCGAGCATGACGAATTCGAAAGCGCCGGCGTCACCAAGGCGGCCTCCGTCGATTGCGACGTGCCGCGCGTGGCCGAGAGCCCATGCCACTTCGAGTGCGAATACATCACCACCCACCGCCTGCCGGCCAACTCGACGGTGGCCACCATCGACATCGTCTTCGCACGCGTCGCGCGGATCCATATCAACGACGAGGTACTGACCCCGGACGGCAAGATCGACATCCCCAAGATCCGGCCGATCGCCCGAATGGGCTATCATGATTACGCGGTCATCAACGAGACATTCGAGATGAAGATCCCCGCCGCCACCGAAGCCGAGGCCCACGGTCTCGAAGGTCGGGCCTGACATGGTGCTGGCGCAGGCTCTGATATCCGGCACGGCCATCGGCTTCATCTATGCGCTGATCGCGCTGTCGATGGTGCTGATCTACAAGTCCACCGATGTCATCAACTTCGCCCAAGGCGAAATGGCGATGTTCTCAACATTCATCTGCCTGGTCCTGGTGTCGCGCTACAGCCTGCCGCTGGGTGTCGTCCTGCTGCTGGCCTTTCCAATTGGCGCGGCCATCGCGGCGGCGACCGAACGGGTCGTCATCCGGCCGCTTGTGGGCATGCCGCCGCTGAATTCGCTCATCGTGGCGATCGCGCTTTTCTACATCTTTCATTACGGGGCGGGCTGGATCTGGGGCTATGACGCGTTTCCATTCCCGTCGTTGCTGCCCGACCGGCCGCTGAATATCGGCGGGACCTTCATCGCGCCCAATAGCCTCGCGATCGCCGGCGTTTCGATCCTCGTGCTCGCCGTCCTCTATGTCTTTCTGGAACATTCCAGCGAAGGCGTTGCGATGCGGGCGGCCAGCATGAACCGCAATGCCGCCAAGCTCATGGGGATCTCGGTCGGGCGCGTGTCCATGCTGTCCTGGGCGATAGCGGGCGGGATCGGGGCGATTGCCGGCCTGCTGGTCGCGCCCATCACGTTCATCGACACGCAGATGATGTTCTTCGTGCTGCTCAAGGCGCTGGCCGGGGCGATCCTGGGCGGGTTCAACAGCCTGCCCGGCGCGGTCATCGGCGGCATTCTGGTAGGCATCATCGAAAGCCTGACGACCGTCTACATCTCGGCCGCCTTCGATGATGCCATCGCATTCGTCGTCATCGTCGCCGTTCTGATGATCAAGCCGGAAGGGCTGTTCGGCAAGCCCGCTGTGAAAAAGGTCTGATCCGCCATGAGCCTGAAGAACAAGTTGATCTATCCGGTCCTTCTGGCGGCCCTGGTGATCGCGCCGGTGCTGGCACCCGGCTACATGGTCTATATTCTGTGCATGATCGGGATCTACTACATCGTTGGACTGGCGATGAATGTTCTGGTCGCGCAGGCGGGACAGATCTCGATCGGGCATGCGGCGTTCTGGGCGCTCGGCGCCTATGGGGCGGCGGTGCTGGTTACGCGCTTCGACATTCCCTTCGAGATCGCCATTCTGTGCGGCGGCCTTCTGGCGGCGGTCTTCGGCCTGCTGGTCGCGATCCCGGCGATGCGTGTGCAGGGGCATTACCTCGCCATCGCGACGCTGGCCTTCTCGATGGTTGTCGAGCGGACCTTGCATGAATGGGAAACCGTGACCGGCGGCCGGTCGGGCATGTTCGTGCCGCGCCCCAGCGTGCTGGGCACCGAGCTGGTCAGCGACATGCCCTATTTCTACCTCATCATGCTGATCTCGCTGATCTTCACCTGGATGATCTACAATCTGCAGCGCGCGCCCAGCGGGCGGGCGCTTCAGGCACTCAGGCTCAGCCCGACGGCGGCCAGCAGCTCGGGCGTGAACCGGCGGGCCAGCCTGGTGACAGTGTTCGTGCTGAGCGCCTTCATGACCGGCATTTCCGGCGGGCTCTTCGCGCATCTGGTGGGCTATCTCAGCGTGTCCAGCTTCACGCTGGCGGTGTCGCTATCCTTCATCACCATGATCGTCATCGGCGGGGCTGGGCGGCTGATGGGGGCCTTCATCGGCGCGGCCTTCGTCACGCTCATGCCCGAATTCATGCGTGGTCTCGCCGAAGCTCAGATGGTCGCCTATGGCGTGATCCTGATCCTGGTGGTTCTTTTTCTGCCCGAAGGGTTGGCCGGGTTGACGCGTCGGATCGCGGCTGCCCTCTCGCGCAGCCCCGGCGGCGCTTCGGCCTGCGGCAAGGGAGGGCATCTGTGATGGCTGCGCATCTGTCGATCAGGGATCTCACCTGCCGCTTCGGTGGCCTCACGGCGCTCGACCATGTTTCTTTCGACGTGATGCCCGGAACGGTCATGGGGCTAATCGGCCCCAATGGCGCCGGCAAGAGCACGCTTCTGAACTGTCTGTGCCGCATCTACCAGCCCAGCGAGGGCAGCATCCGTTTCGAGGATGCGGATCTGCTGCAGACCAGGGCGCACGATCTCTGCCGCGCGGGTGTCGGGCGCACGTTTCAGAATCTCGAACTCTTCGGCGAGATGACGGTGCGCGACAATGTGCTGGTCGGCTGCGATTTCCGCCTCGGGGCCGGGTTCTGGTCGGATCTGGTCCGCGGGCCGAAAACCAGACGAGCCGAACGGCAGGCGACCGAGCTGGTCGAGCGCGAGCTGGAGGCGCTGAGGCTGGCGCATTGTGCGGACAGCATCGTGAGCACCCTGTCCTTCGGCGAGCAGAAAAGGGTCGAACTGGCGCGGGCGCTGGTCGCTGCGCCCCGGCTCTTGCTGCTGGATGAGCCTGCCGCGGGCGCGAACCCCTCGGAAACCGAACAGCTGGGCCGGCTCATCCGGCATCTGCGCGACGCGCGCGGCCTGACCATCCTGCTGATCGAGCACGACATGTCGCTGGTGATGGACGTCTCCGACGAGATCGTCGTTCTCAATCACGGGCAGAAGATCGCGCAGGGCACGCCCGCCGAGATCGGCACAAACCCCGACGTGATCGAGGCCTATCTCGGGGAGGATCTGGAAGATGCTTGAGATCGACGGACTCACCGTCGCCTATGGTGGCAATACCGCTTTGAAGGATGTGTCCCTGTCGGTCGAGCGCGGCACGATCGCCTGTCTTTTAGGCTCGAACGGGGCGGGCAAGTCGACGCTGATGAACACGATCGCCGGGCTGCAGACGCCGGGACGGGGACGGATCATGGTCGATGGCACCGATGTCGCGCAATGGACACCGCGCCGACGGGTGCGCCACGGCGTCGCGCTGGTGCCGGAGGGGCGACAGCTCTTCGGCGATCTGACGATCGAGGAGAATATCCGGCTGGGCGGCTATACCCGTCGCGGGCGCTTCGATGACGAGCTGCGCGATATCTACCGGATGTTCCCCCGGCTGGCCGAGCGCCGGCGGCAGCTCTGCAAGAGCCTTTCGGGGGGCGAGCAGCAGATGGTCGCGATCAGCCGCGCGCTGATGGCCAAACCCCGTCTTCTACTCCTGGACGAGCCGTCGCTGGGGCTGGCCCCGGTTCTGATCCGCGACGTCATGCAGCTGGTGCGGGACATCAACGCGCAGGGCATCACCGTCTTTCTGGTCGAACAGAACGCCCATCTGGCGCTGCGGATCTCGGACCATGCTTTCGTCCTCGAAAAGGGCCGCATCGTCAAATCGGCCGCGGCGCGGGATCTGATGCAGGACAAGGAACTGACGGCGGCATATCTGGGCACCGCCTGAGCAATCACGAGACCATCATCAAAGGGAGTGCAGACATGAAAATCATCCGAAACACGGCCGCCGCCATGCTGGTGACGGCACTGGGCATCGGCGCCGCGCCGGCCGAGCAGAAGGGCGTGACCGACGACACCGTGACGGTCGGGGCGTTCCTGCCGATCCAGAGCGGGCTCGCCGCCGGGGCGGCGCAGGTCCGGGGCGGCGGAAACGCCTATTTCGACCATATCAACAAGCAAGGCGGGGTGAACGGCCGCAAGATCGAGTGGATCACCGAGAACGATTCCTACAACCCGCAAGAGGCGGTCTCGGTCGCCCGGTCGATGATCGACCGGACGGGGATCCTGGCCTTTGTCGGCACGCTTGGCACCGTGACCAATCTCGCGGTGCTTCCGCTGATCGAGCAAAAGAAGGTTCCGCTGATCGGGGCCATCGCCGGGCATCCGGACCTTCTGGAGCCGACATCGCCCTATGTCTTCGGCATCCTGCCGTCGGGCGACAAGGTGGGCGCGAAGATGGCGCGCTATGTGCGCGATGACCTGAACGCCCAGCGTATCGCGGTAGCCTATCAGAACGATCCCTTCGGCAAGAGCCCGCTGGAAGGGCTGACCGCCGAGCTTGGCGAGGACCAGATCGTTGCCGAAGTCTCCTTTGAGCCCGGCGATATCGATCTGACCGGACAAGTGACCGCCTTGCAGAATGCCGATCCCGATGTGGTGGTCCTGCTGGGTATCGCCAAACCGCTCGCGCTGCTTCTCAAGACCGCGGCGCAACGGGGCTGGTCGCCGAAATTCGTGGCGCATCCGCTGGCGACCGATCCGATCTTTGCCGAGCTGGGCGGCGACGCCATCGAGGGCACGGACGTGATCTACATGGTCTCCCTGCCCGATTCCGAGAAGGTCGCCTCGGTCAACGAGATCCTCAACGCCTATGATCCGGATTTGCGTCCGGGCTATTTCGCCTATCAGGGCGTCGCCGCGGCGATGGTGTTCGTGCAGGCGCTGGAACGTATCGAGGGCGAGATTACGACCGACGCCCTGCTCGCGTCGCTCGAGCAGACCCGGGATTTCGAAACCGGCATCTACGCGCCGATCTCCTACAGCAAGGACGATCACGCAGGCGCTGACCGCTTCGGGATCGCCACCTGGAAAAACGGGAAACTGGAAGTTCGGCAATCCTGGTGAGCCATTGCCATGGCAAGCTGATCGGAGACGCTCGTGGCTGACGCGTCCCCGATCAAATCGACCGGAAGACTGGCAACCCGCGCGCAGCCCTGCTGCTGTCGGGGCGCAGGAAGATGGACATAACCGCGTCAATCGGCACGAGGGGCGGATCCCGGCCATTCCCTGCAAACAGAAGCTACGAATCCGACCCGGCCGGCAGGCGCCATGCATTGCGAGCGATGGCCTCCACGGCGGTTGCCACCCGAAAGGTTTTTGCGTCATCGAAAGACCTTGCGATCACTTGGATGCCGACTGGCAGACCATCAGCTGTCACGCCGATCGGAACCGTAATGACCGGCAACTCTCCCAGAATGTTGAAATGCGCGGTCGTCACCCAATCGTAATCCGTATTCATGCGGACGCCATTCACTTCCATGGTGTTGTCACATTAACTCAGCCAGTCTTCAGGTTGGCGTGCCGATCTCACATCAAGCGACATTGGCCGCGATTTTCCATGCCTCGAGTGCTTCG
>NZ_FTNV01000011.1:0-3292 GCF_900156535.1 Roseovarius nanhaiticus
GGGCTTTTGGGTCCGACGTTTTTTGACATTGATGATATCTGAAGAGATATGTGGGCGGTTTGGTTCATTCGATGAACGATGACTGCACATATATCGCGCTACTAGGGGCAACCCGATGATGTAGTGTCAGCTTCACTGTTTGGACGGCTTTCGGTTTCTGATGAAACCAGAAGCACAGACAAACAGTCGGTCTTGGCCTTAGCCGGTCAAGACTAATATGTGCAGAGGTTCGAACGTCAAGGATAAGCTGGCAACAGCTTTTCAACTTGAGAGTTTGATCCTGGCTCAGAACGAACGCTGGCGGCAGGCTTAACACATGCAAGTCGAGCGCACCTTCGGGTGAGCGGCGGACGGGTTAGTAACGCGTGGGAACGTGCCCTTCTCTACGGAATAGTCTCGGGAAACTGAGGGTAATACCGTATACGCCCTTCGGGGGAAAGATTTATCGGAGAAGGATCGGCCCGCGTTAGATTAGATAGTTGGTGGGGTAATGGCCTACCAAGTCTACGATCTATAGCTGGTTTTAGAGGATGATCAGCAACACTGGGACTGAGACACGGCCCAGACTCCTACGGGAGGCAGCAGTGGGGAATCTTAGACAATGGGCGCAAGCCTGATCTAGCCATGCCGCGTGAGTGATGAAGGTCTTAGGATCGTAAAGCTCTTTCGCCAGGGATGATAATGACAGTACCTGGTAAAGAAACCCCGGCTAACTCCGTGCCAGCAGCCGCGGTAATACGGAGGGGGTTAGCGTTGTTCGGAATTACTGGGCGTAAAGCGCGCGTAGGCGGATTAGAAAGTATGGGGTGAAATCCCAGGGCTCAACCCTGGAACTGCCTCATAAACTACTAGTCTAGAGTTCGAGAGAGGTGAGTGGAATTGTGAGTGTAGAGGTGAAATTCGTAGATATTCACAGGAACACCAGTGGCGAAGGCGGCTCACTGGCTCGATACTGACGCTGAGGTGCGAAAGTGTGGGGAGCAAACAGGATTAGATACCCTGGTAGTCCACACCGTAAACGATGAATGCCAGTCGTCGGGCAGTATACTGTTCGGTGACACACCTAACGGATTAAGCATTCCGCCTGGGGAGTACGGTCGCAAGATTAAAACTCAAAGGAATTGACGGGGGCCCGCACAAGCGGTGGAGCATGTGGTTTAATTCGAAGCAACGCGCAGAACCTTACCAACCCTTGACATGGACATCATACTTTCGAGAGATCGATCGGTCAGTTCGGCTGGATGTCACACAGGTGCTGCATGGCTGTCGTCAGCTCGTGTCGTGAGATGTTCGGTTAAGTCCGGCAACGAGCGCAACCCACATCCCTAGTTGCCAGCAGTTCGGCTGGGCACTCTATGGAAACTGCCCGTGATAAGCGGGAGGAAGGTGTGGATGACGTCAAGTCCTCATGGCCCTTACGGGTTGGGCTACACACGTGCTACAATGGCAGTGACAATGGGTTAATCCCCAAAAGCTGTCTCAGTTCGGATTGGGGTCTGCAACTCGACCCCATGAAGTCGGAATCGCTAGTAATCGCGTAACAGCATGACGCGGTGAATACGTTCCCGGGCCTTGTACACACCGCCCGTCACACCATGGGAGTTGGGCCTACCCGACGGCCGTGCGCTAACCTCTTCGGAGGAGGCAGCGGACCACGGTAAGCTCAGCGACTGGGGTGAAGTCGTAACAAGGTAGCCGTAGGGGAACCTGCGGCTGGATCACCTCCTTTCTAAGGATGTTTCTAGCTATCTCGAGCTTGCTCGGGATCATGAAACACTTAGCACGATCAGCAAACAAAGCTGATCACATCAGTCAGTGCCATTTGGTGCTGATTTGGGCCAATCCGTCCTCATATCTCTTCAGACACTAGGTCCTGCGCTGATGCGCGGGGTTCCAAAGCATGGGGCCTTAGCTCAGCTGGGAGAGCGCCTGATTTGCATTCAGGAGGTCAGGAGTTCGATCCTCCTAGGCTCCACCACTTGGCTTTGCCTTGATATATTTGGCTTGGCCATTCGACCGGGTGCCTCCCGGCGCATTTGCAACGCAAATACGCTTGGTCGCACTCATTGACTTGGTCTTTGCCAATTCAATGTGGGTCGGTAGCTCAGGTGGTTAGAGCGCACGCCTGATAAGCGTGAGGTCGGAGGTTCAAGTCCTCCTCGACCCACCACTCCTCTTGGGGGTGGATTGCTGGAAACCTAGATATCCGATATGATCATCAAGCGCTGCATGGCAGCGTTTGGTCGTCATATCGACGGGGTTTGCACGCGTTTCCTTGAAACGCTTCCGCAAGCTCGGTGAGTTCCCTTCGGGAAATCACCGTCATTGACATCGTAAAGAGAGATACAAAATAACGACACTGTTCGGTGCGCGCGAGTAAGCGTTGCATCTCAGGTGGTGCCGGCGGACTTCGGTCCAAAGGCGAGCGTATGACGTGGTTGCTTCCTCGACCGCCCATGCGTGTGCCAGCTGAAAAAGACGGTGTTGTCCAAGTCAAGTATACTAACCCGGATACAGTTCTGCACGGTTCTGTATCCTGTGTGGCCCGCGAGGGTCGCACATTGTCTGGTCCCAAGCGGGCCAGGCGGGAAACAAAGTATGACTTTTGTTCCAGAACAGAGGCACCCCTTTAGTTACCAGCTGGGGGCGTCGCAGTCAGAAATCATCTTTACGACGTTGCACATCGTGCGGCGGAGGATGGATGCAGTCTGACTTCTTCTGGATCAAATCAAGCGCGAAAAGGGCGTTTGGTGAATGCCTTGGCAGTAAGAGGCGATGAAGGACGTGATACTCTGCGATAAGTCATGGGGAGCTGAGAATAAGCTTTGATCCATGAATTTCCGAATGGGGCAACCCACCTGATACTGTGTTATTACTGACCGCAAGGTCAGCTAATAATGCGGTAAACCAGGTACTTATAGACTGAATACATAGGTTTATAAGAGCAAACCCGGAGAACTGAAACATCTAAGTACCCGGAGGAAAGGACATCAATTGATACTCCCCTAGTAGCGGCGAGCGAACGGGGACCAGCCGAGCCTTGAATGTGAATAGAACGTGTTGGGAAGCACGGCCATAGAGGGTGATAGCCCCGTATATGAAGCACGATAGGACGTATTAAGTAGGGCGGGACACGTGAAATCCTGTCTGAAGATCGGAGGACCACCTTCGAAGGCTAAGTACTCCTTACTGACCGATAGTGAACCAGTACCGTGAGGGAAAGGTGAAAAGCACCCCGACGAGGGGAGTGAAACAGTACCTGAAACCGAACGCCTACAATCAGTCGGAGCCG
>NZ_FTNV01000011.1:4008-6645 GCF_900156535.1 Roseovarius nanhaiticus
GGGTGACGGCGTACCTTTTGTATAATGGGTCATCGACTTGGTCTATCTAGCAAGCTTAAGCCGTTAGGTGTAGGCGCAGCGAAAGCGAGTCTTAATAGGGCGTATGAGTTAGATGGATCAGACCCGAAACCGAGTGATCTAGGCATGACCAGGATGAAGGTAAGGTAACACTTACTGGAGGTCCGAACCCACACCTGTTGAAAAAGGTCGGGATGAGTTGTGCCTAGGGGTGAAAGGCCAATCAAACTCGGAGATAGCTGGTTCTCTGCGAAATCTATTTAGGTAGAGCGTCATCCGAATACCCTCGGGGGTAGAGCACTGGATGGGTAATGGGGCCCCACAGGCTTACTGATCCTAACCAAACTCCGAATACCGAGGAGTACTAGATGGCAGACAGACAGCGGATGCTAACGTCCGTTGTCGAGAGGGAAACAACCCTGACCTACAGCTAAGGCCCCTAATTCATGGCTAAGTGGGAAAGCAGGTGGGACGACCAAAACAACCAGGAGGTTGGCTTAGAAGCAGCCATCCTTTAAAGATAGCGTAACAGCTCACTGGTCTAAATAAGTTGTCCTGCGGCGAAGATGTAACGGGGCTCAAGCCATGAGCCGAAGCTTAGGATGAGTGAATTCTTCGGAATTCATTCGTGGTAGCAGAGCGTAGTGTGACATAGTTCCGTGTCTCTTTAGCGACTTCGGTCGTTACGGAGACGTGGAGCTTTCGATGAAGCGGGCGCGTGAGCGATCCCGTGGAGAGATCACTAGTGAGAATGATGACATGAGTAGCGACAAACAGTGTGAGAGACACTGTCGCCGAAAGTCCAAGGGTTCCTGCTTAAAGCTAATCTGAGCAGGGTAAGCCGACCCCTAAGGCGAGGCCGAAAGGCGTAGTCGATGGGAACCAGGTTAATATTCCTGGGCCAGATGGAAGTGACGGATCTCGAGGGTAGTTCATCCTTATCGGATTGAGTGGGCTGCTTAGAGGTTCCTGGAAATAGCTCCATCGCTAGATCGTACCCTAAACCAACACAGGTGGACTGGTAGAGAATACCAAGGCGCTTGAGAGAACCACATTTAAGGAACTCGGCAAAATACCTCCGTAAGTTCGCGAGAAGGAGGCCCGGTTTTTACGCAAGTAGAGGCCGGGGGCACAAACCAGGGGGTGGCGACTGTTTACTAAAAACACAGGGCTCTGCGAAGTCGCAAGACGACGTATAGGGTCTGACGCCTGCCCGGTGCCTGAAGGTTAAAAGGAGGGGTGAGAGCTCTGAATTGAAGCCCAGGTAAACGGCGGCCGTAACTATAACGGTCCTAAGGTAGCGAAATTCCTTGTCGGGTAAGTTCCGACCTGCACGAATGGCGTAACGACTTCCCCGCTGTCTCAAATGTGGACTCAGCGAAATTGAATTGCCTGTCAAGATGCAGGCTTCCCGCGGTTAGACGGAAAGACCCCGTGCACCTTTACTACAGCTTCGCACTGGCATCAGGATTGTGATGTGCAGGATAGGTGGTAGACTTTGAAGCCGGAACGCCAGTTTCGGTGGAGTCACCCTTGAGATACCACTCTTCGCACTCTTGATGTCTAACCGCGGTCCGTTATCCGGATCCGGGACCCTGCGTGGCGGGTAGTTTGACTGGGGCGGTCGCCTCCTAAATCGTAACGGAGGCGCGCGAAGGTTGGCTCAGACCGGTCGGAAATCGGTCGTTGAGTGCAATGGCAGAAGCCAGCCTGACTGCGAGACTGACAAGTCGAGCAGAGACGAAAGTCGGTCATAGTGATCCGGTGGTCCCAAGTGGGAGGGCCATCGCTCAACGGATAAAAGGTACGCCGGGGATAACAGGCTGATACTGCCCAAGAGTCCATATCGACGGCAGTGTTTGGCACCTCGATGTCGGCTCATCTCATCCTGGGGCTGGAGCAGGTCCCAAGGGTACGGCTGTTCGCCGTTTAAAGAGGTACGTGAGCTGGGTTTAGAACGTCGTGAGACAGTTCGGTCCCTATCTGCCGTGGGTGTAGGATACTTGAGAGGAGTTGCCCCTAGTACGAGAGGACCGGGGTGAACGTTCCACTGGTGGACCTGTTGTTGCGCCAGCAGCAGTGCAGGGTAGCTATGAACGGACAGGATAACCGCTGAAGGCATCTAAGCGGGAAGCCCCCCTCAAAACAAGGTATCCCTGAGAGCCGTGGTAGACCACCACGTCGATAGGCCGGAGATGTAAGCGCAGCAATGCGTTCAGTTGACCGGTACTAATTGCTCGATAGGCTTGATTTGATCCAGTAGAAGTCAGACCGATAGGCCAGACTTCGAAAACATCAGTCATACTTACACCAAAACATCAGCATACATGACTTGGACAGTCGAAGGTTTTTCTCGGTTTGGTGATCATAGCACGAGCAAAACACCCGGTCCCATCCCGAACCCGGCAGTTAAGTGCCGTAGCGCCCATGGTACTGCGTCTCAAGACGTGGGAGAGTAGGTCGTCGCCAAACCTAGTAAAACCTTCGATACGTATCTCTCTTTCGATGATCCTCACAAAACAAAACGTGAGGCGCAAATGGCGCGGGATGGAGCAGCCCGGTAGCTCGTCAGGCTCATAACCTGAAGGTCGTAGGTTCAAATCCTACTCCCGCAACCAA
>NZ_FTNV01000012.1 GCF_900156535.1 Roseovarius nanhaiticus
CGAAGCACTCGAGGCATGGAAAATCGCGGCCAATGTCGCTTGATGTGAGATCGGCACGCCAACCTGAAGACTGGCTGAGTTAATGTGACAACACCTTTGTAAGAGCGCAGCCGATCGGGCCGTGGCCTGGAGATAGGTCGGTTTGGACCAGTCGATTCCGATACGCGCCGGTGCAGGTTTGTCCTCGACTTGCGATCCGTCAGGCTTATATTTCCGGCAGATATATCGAGGACACCGGCGTTGGGTAAACAGGTCATCCACATCACGCTTGCGGCCTTGTCGTTGATGGCCTCGCCCCTCGGCGCCGAGGATATCGCTTCATCGGCTTGCCCTTATCACACCTCCGACGAGCCGATCCTTGTCTTTCCTATGGGGTTCGAGCGTTTTCTCGATGGTCCCGATGTGCAAGTCGCTGTGCCCGAGGGATACATTCGGCCTTTCGAGCGCAAGCGCTACGCTCGCGACGGCACCGATGGAGCGGCGCGCCTTTTCGTCGAGATACCTTCACTCGCACCGATGTACCTCGCGGACGGGCCATCCTCCTCCTTCAGGCTCGAGACCTCGGTGCCGCAAGAGGATCGGGGCACCATCCTTCTCGGGCCCGGCGTCCCCCTGGAGGAGCATCTTGCAGCGGTGGTGGGCCCGGATGCAGCCGCGTCGGCCATCAAGACGGGCGATCCGTCAGACGGCAGTTCGGCGACGGATATGCCTGACGGCCTACAAGCCGTTCCCGGAGCGCTCCTTGGCCAGACCCTCGTCGCCGTCGAAGACGGGACGGTGACATTCCTCGCGAACTGTCAAGATGGCCGGGTCCCGATCTGCACGGGTCGCGTTACGCGCGACGTCCTCACAGCGCAGCTCACGTTCCGCCGTCTCCATCTGGATGCATGGCGCGATATACGGCAGCGCACGGACGCCCTTCTACGATGCTTCCTCACCAATCAGCCTTCTCCAGCCCTCGAATAGGACCATCACAATGCCCCTCGCGCTGACCTATCGGATAGCTTCTTTGGAACAGGAGCCGGGTATGCGGAAATCCTTTTGGATTCCGCCAGAAATCTGAACGCTCAGTACGTGTTCGACCTTACCGGCGCGGCTGGCGAGGCTCTGCTGTCGCCGTCTGGAGCGTTTGGAAATTACTCGATCACGCGGACCATCGGAGGAGATACGTCTGTGATCGTCGGGGGCGGCCCGAGCAATGACCGAATTACTTTAACCAGCAGAGGCGATGTCGCGCTCGGCTTTGCTGGCAATGACACCATCACCGGGGGTAGCGGCGACGATCGTATCTATGGCGGTGAGGGTGCGGACGTCCTTACCGGGGGCGGCGGCGCTGACGTTATCGACGGCGGGTCGAATGGGTCGTTTCTCGGCTTCGGGGGCGGCTACGTCTACATCGACAGCCGCGATGGAGACGCCCGCGTTGTGCTCATAGATATCGAGCGTGTCCAAGGGACCGGAGACGGGTCTTACTCCGTTGCCAGTTCTTTCTCCTCGCTACCTAGCCTGCTCAACCTTCGCGCGGCCCCGCTCGAAATCGCAACTGCGACCGCGGAGATTGCCCCGAGGGGCGAGGCGGCCATCGCCGAAGCCTTGCGCGACGGCCGAGCCACAATGGATCTCGACGCAGACGGCTTCTTCGCCTTCACGAACGTGAATGGCGAGGTTTTCCTAACCATTGAGGAGTTCAACTTCGCCGATGCGGGCGTCTTCATTGAGGCCGGGCGGGAAGAAGATGCTACTATAGGCACGGGTGGACGCGACCGCATCTTCGGCGACGATGACGCCGACCTGATCGCTGCCGACGCTGGCGACGACATAGTGTTCGGGCGCGGCGGCGCGGACGAGATCAGCGGCGAGGGCGGGCGCGATCGGTTGTTCGGCCAAGACGGAGATGATCGGCTCTTCGGAGATCGAGGCGAAGACGCGCTTTACGGCGGCAAAGGCAACGACCTGCTCTCGGGCGGAGCGGACGACGATCGGCTCTTTGGGCAGAATGGCGGTGACATCGTCGTCGGTGGGCAAGGCGACGACCGGCTCTACGGCCAAGGCGGTGATGATACCTTGCTCGGAGGCTCTGGCGACGACCGCATTTTCGCAGGGTTGGGAAATGACAGCGTGGCGGGTGGAGCGGGTGACGATCGCATCTTCCTCGGCAGCGGAGACGACGTGCTGGTCTTCGCCAACGGCGGTGGAAGGGACCGAGTCTACGGCCTTGGGCAAGGCGATCAGATCGCCTTCGACATCGAGGGCATCGAGACCTTTACCGATGTACTAGCCTTCGCATCGGGCTCACGAGGGCGAACCGAATTTGAGTTCGACGATGTGACTACGCTCACGGTCTACGGACTCGACGCGCACACCCTTACGGAGGATCAGTTCCTCTTCACCTGACTGATACGACGTCGCCGGTTGCACGCAGTCTGGTTCGCTTGGGCATGGCCTATTGAAGCGGACCTTCGTCGCCGATGCAGCGAAAGCCCGCTCCGTCCGCACACCGGCCTTTGGTGCCTCACGCAGCGAACGTCGGCTTTCGCCTCATGCGAGCTTTATTCCAAAAGCTCGCATAAGTGCCAAAGCTGAAAGCCCAACAAAACATGGGGAAAGTGCAGCATCGCGCAACATCTTACTTCTATCATGCAAGGTTTATAGGTATTATAGTGCTATAACCTCGCAAGGATTTGCCCGTGAAAGCTGCTACCGAGACCGCTTGGAATAACGGCCGCGTGGTCGGTAAAAAACCTCCGCTGATGCCCGACCAGGTATCCCTGATCCGGATGATCCTGCGCCAGGAAAAAGCCTTACGTGATCTGGCGCTGTTCAACACCGCCCTCGATACCAGTTTCCGGGGATCTGACCTGGTACGCCTGCGGGTCTCGGATGTGGCCACCCTGGCAGGGGTGCGCGAAATCGTCGAAATCCGACAAAAGAAAACCGAGACGCGCAATGCGCGTCCGGTCCAGGCGCGCCTGTCCTCCGGGACGCGCGACAGTCTGAGGGCTTATCTTGCCGACTCTGAAAAGCCGCTGCACGGCTGGCTGTTCACGGGGCAGGGGGCACGGTGGGCCGACACCCACCTCAGCGAAAGCCAGCTTTGGCGGCTGTTCCGCTCCTGGCTGGAAAAGGCCCGCCTCGATCCCAGCCTCTACGGCTTGCATTCGCTGCGCCGGACCTTCCCCACCTACATCTACCAGCAGACCGGCAACCTGCGCGCCGCCCAGCTCCTGCTCGGCCATGCCAGCATTGAAAGCACCAAGGAATACATCGGTACCGAACAGGCTGAAGCGCTGGAAATTGCGCGCAAGTATCACCTGTGACGGCCATGCAGACTTATCTTGAGAAACGCCAGCCTGCGCAGAAAATGGCTCGGTTCTACAGGATGGCAGTGATGCCGAACCTGTTCGGCGAATGGACGCTGTACCGCGAATGGGGCCGCATAGGGCAGGGCGGTCAGGTGCGGATGGATTGGTTCGAGGACGAGAACCAGGCCGTTGCGGCTCTGGTCACACTGGAAGCCTCCAAGCGTCAGCGGGGCTATTGGGTGGAGCCTCAGCAGCTCGCGATGTTTGATCTGACCGGTTGAATTCACGCGGCCACATCTCAACCGTTCAGCTGGATTTACAACAGCGTTGCCAGTATGTTCTACTTTAGATTAACAACATTGAGAGGCAAAGTATGAGCGGTGAAAACGATAGCAGCAGCAGAGAAACGAAGCCTGCGCCAAACATGGTAACAAGGCCGCACAGCAGTGAGAACGTTTCGATAAACTCGCAACAGCCCATGGCAAGTGCGCCAGTCGCGCCGCCACCGCCAAAGCCAAAGAGGTAGGCGAAGTGGCTAAGACCCCTAAACCTCCGCCAAAGCCCCCCGTCAAACTGCCCCCGCGAAAGGCAACGGTCGGGGTTAAGGTCCAAGGATCACAGCAGCCCATTGCTGCTGCAACTGGGACACCACCACCGCCCAAACCAAAAAGGTGAAACACATGGCTAGAGAGCCCGCGCCCCCGCCTTCACCACGTCCGTCAAGCATTCCGCGCTCGATCCCCGAAACGAATACGCGGCCTAGCCCGAGCGCACCCGTCGCGCCGCCACCCCCGAAGAGGTAAATAAGTGCTATCATCCGATAATCAGACGCCGGTATCAGTCAGCGGACGGGTCTTCATCCCCGACAACGCTAGACCCCTTCCCAGTGCCCCGTCCTCGTCGCCACCGCCGAAGAAGTGAGGGGGCGTGCCTAATGCGCACTTCTGAGATTTCTCCGGCAGGAATTATCGTTATTTCCGGCCCCCAGTCACCATGCTCGGGATCAACTTTTTCCCACTCACCGGATTCTTTGTCTCGGTAGTCAGTAACATAGAGTGCGATAGAGCCATCTTGCCCGAGTATCATTGGGCCGAAGGGCGCTTTCTTGAAGTCGTCAAGACGCTCGCATTGCAGTGTCGTCCCGTCTTTTTTTACAACAGTGATCTGCGACGGCCCGGAGTCTTCTCGATTGATAACAGTTTCCCATGCGGCGGTATTTCTGTCTGACGACGATATTCCTGCGCCACGCAGAATTTCTGGAAGGCTGTTGACGCTCACTCGACGCCAGATGGCGGCGACAACGAGTGCCGCCACTATGCCCCCAACACTGGCAGCATATCCGGCCCACAGGGGCAGTGCGACAGCATCGCTGGATGTGGGACCCCACGCCAGGTAGATAGCCAGTAGAAGAGCAGATGCAGCTTGCGATATGAAGGCAAAGACGAGAGCAATTGCTAACGTGTCCAATGTTTGGTGCGTGCTATCGCGGCCCGTGTACGCTAGGCGATAAGAAAGATACCCGGCAACCAATATTGCCAGGGTTTGATAGGGTAGCTGTAAGAGCCTTTCGATAGCTTCCATTCCGATAGTCAGAGCACTGTTTCACCGCGCCTGCAACATGGCTGGGCGCAGCCATGTTGCAGGCTATGAACCTTGACAGCCCAGCAACGCCGCCCGCATGTCCTAAGGACATGCGGGCGGCGTTGCTGCTTGTAAGCTGAAAAATCTCACTACCAAGCCAAGCTGAAAAGTATAGTATTTATACCTTTTTCACCTTATGTTGCGCTCATGAAGTTCGAGTATGACCCCGACAAGAGCGCCGCCAACCGCGAAAAGCACGGTATCGACTTTGATGAGGCTCAGGCTCTCTGGGATGATCCTTATCTGATCGAGGCCCCCGCCAACGTCACGGATGAGCCACGCTTTCTGGCGGTTGGCATGATCGGGGCCAGACACTGGACGGCTGTCTACACACACCGGAGCGACCGGGTGCGGATCATCTCCGTGCGCCGCGCTCGCAAGCAGGAGATTGACCACTATGAAGGCGACTGAATTCGACGAACGCTTCGACGCGGGTGAAGACATGTCCGCCCATGTCGATTGGACAAAGGCGCGCCGCCTCAATGTCGAGGCAAAGCGGGTGAACGTGGATTTCCCGACCTGGGTCGTCGCCGGTCTGGACCGGCAGGCTCAGAAGCTCGGCATCACCCGTCAGGCGCTGATCAAGATGTGGATCGCAGAACGCCTCGAATGAGGGCCGTTGCGACCAGGCACGAATAAAGCCAAGGCTTGTCGCCATCCGGAAAAAAACAGCATCGTAAAGCCGACCGATGGCGGCAAGAAAGACCGATAGTTCATGAATTTGTTCAACCGCAAGACCCTGAAGGGTGTTGTCACGTTAACGCCCTGCACATTGCTGGCCGAGGGTTGTCAGCGTAGTTGGTGGCGATGCGAAATCAAGACATCCGCTACAAGCGCCAC
>NZ_FTNV01000013.1 GCF_900156535.1 Roseovarius nanhaiticus
ATCGATAAATCTGGATGCGGGTGCCGAAGAATACGACGAGTCGCGCACAAAGCGGCAAAAGAAAAAGCTGGAGAGGGTTTGAACATATGCCCATGTTGAACCGCCCCGGGTTTACCGGAGAGTTCTTTGTTCAAAACTTATGCGGCTTTTTCAAGGGCGTTCATGCTGGCATGGAATGCGTCCTCCCGTTCCTGCGGCGGCCGGTGGCCAATGGCGCTGTGTAGCCGCTCGGTGTTGTACCAACTGACCCATTGCAGGGTCTCCCATTCGACCTGGCCCATGGATTTCCAGGGCCGAGGAAGTTGATCGCCTCGGTCTTAAACAGGCCGATGATGCTCTCGGCCAGCGCGTTGTCGTAGCTGTCTCCGACGCTGCCGACCGAGGTGTCGATACCGGCATCGGCCAGCCGCTCGGTGTAACGGATGGACAGATATTGGCTGCCGCGATCAGAGTGGTGGATCAGCCCGCTTCCCTCGAGCGGGCACCGTTGGCAGATGGCCTGGTTCAGGGCATCCAGCACGAAGCCTGTCGTCATCGAGGTTGAGACCCGCCAGCCCACGATCTTGCGGGCGAAGACATCAATGACGAAGGCCACATAGACCATCCCCGTCCAGGTCGACACGTAGGTGAAATCCGACACCCAGAGTTGGTTGGGAGCGTCCGCGATGAACTGCCGATTGACCTTGTCATCGGGGCAAGACTGCGTCGGATCGGGGATCGTGGTCTTCTTCTTGCCCCGTGTAACCCCTTGCAATCCATGTTCGCGCATGAGCCGCTCCACTGTGCAGCGCGCGATATCGTGCTTGTCCCGACGAAGCTGATGCCAGACTTTGCGCGCGCCGTAGCGGCCCTTGCTCTTGTCATGGACGCGTTTGATCTTCTCGAAATCCTCGGCGTCCTGCCTGGCGCGATCAGAGGCCAAAGCAGGATTGCGGGCGATGGCAGCGCGCGCATAATAGGTCGCAGGGGCGATCGGCAGAACGCGGCAGATCGGCTCGACTCCGAAGACCTCACGGTGCGCTTCAATGAAAGCGATCATTTGCGGAACGGGCGGTCGAGCTCCGCCTGGGCAAAATACGCCGACGCCTTCTTCAGGATCTCGTTGGCGGTGCGCAGTCCTTGACCTCGCGCTCCAGAGCCTTGATCCGTGCCTTCTCCTCACTGGTCACGCCTCCACGCTCGCCAGCGTCACGGGCCGCCTGAATGCAGCAGGCGCGAAGAGTGTCATGAGAACACCTAAGCTTCGACGCGATCGCGCGGTAGGCCGCGTTGTCACTGGCGTAATCGGGCCGCTGTTCGCGGAATAGCCGGACGCCGCGCTCGCGGAACTCGGCTGTGTACTTCGGGGTGGGCTTCTTCTGATCCATAGGGCTCATCCTTTGAGTGTTTTACTCTCCGGTAAACCCGGGGCGGTTCATTCATTCTGGTGCGTTGGGTCGTGGATATCTACCACAACTCGCCGCACCGTGGCCTTGGTGGCCGCACTCCATTGGAACAATGGGACGCTGATATGGAAGACGGAAACTACCCGCTGAGTGGGTTGCCAGATGTCGCCTCGAAGCGTCTCGC
>NZ_FTNV01000014.1 GCF_900156535.1 Roseovarius nanhaiticus
TTCTTTTGCCGTGTCCACAAATCGTGTTGGTTGGCCTTCGTATTTTCACATTTGGCCAATATCCCGCAGGAAAACACTGCGGAGATGCCTATGCGACACCACGATTTTCGCCGGTTCCTCGACCGGATTTCACTTCTGAGCCCCGCGCAGATAGCGGAAGCAGGAACCGCTTTTCAGGATGTTCGTAGAAGATCCGAAGCGCTTACCGAAATCGAAGAACGAACAAAGAAAGAACACAAGTGCCCGTTTTGCGAATGCGAAGCGCGCCAGAAATGTGGCACTACGAAAACGAAGGTGCAGCGATATCGCTGCTCGGATTGCCTTAAAACCTACTCGGGGCGCACCACCTCGATCATTCGCTACATCCACCGTCCTGATCTTTTCTTGGAAGTTTTGAGGGACATGATGGGAGATGCACCACCTTCACCGGTGCGACGCCTCGCCAACGACTTGGATTTGAATAAATACACCATCTGGCGCTGGCGAATGATCATTCTGGACGGACTGTCTGGATCATCTTCGAAAGCCTTCGCGGGCATCGTCGAGGCTGATGAAACCTTCCAAAGGGAATCGCGAAAGGGATCGCGTGAATGGGGCAATCATCTGCGCGACCCGGCACACCATTCCGCGCCGCCCCGCCTGCGATGGTATGAATATGGCCGGAAGGGTGTTCCGATGATGCGAGGACT
The DNA here is from genome assembly GCF_900156535.1 of Roseovarius nanhaiticus. NCBI lineage: Bacteria > Pseudomonadati > Pseudomonadota > Alphaproteobacteria > Rhodobacterales > Roseobacteraceae > Roseovarius > Roseovarius nanhaiticus. Next base: position 690 of record NZ_FTNV01000014.1, read on the forward strand.
CTCACGCTGGCAACTGCCCATTCTAACGCTGGTCGATCGCAACGGCGCGCGTCGGGCCGAGCGCATTCCAAACCGAACGGACAAGACGATTGAGGCCGCGCTCGCGCCATTCGTGGCCCCCGATGTCGTCCTATGCGCCGATGGTCTTTCGGGCTACAAGAACTTCACCGCGAGCAGGCAGATAACACACGTCGAAATCAAACCGATAAAGGCATCAATTGGCGGTTCATCAGCCTACCACATCCAGAACGCTAACTCGCTCCATCAACTCTACAAGACCTTCATCCGACCTTTCCGCGGTCCGGCAAGCAAATACCTTGACGGCTATATTTTCTGGTTCATTGCACGATCATTGAAGTGGGATCCGGTGGAGGTGTTTCGAGCAATATGAGAGTTCATCACGACGCAGATCCCGAGTATGCAGACACGCCTCTTTTGGAGAGTTTGCGCCCAGGCCCTACATTCCGAAAAGGGAGATTGGCCAAACTCTGTATTCCCAAAGAGTCCTCACCCAACACGATTTGCGGACACGGCATTTTCTTTTGG